>JAWOIM010000719.1:0-14734 GCA_046484685.1 Chloroflexota bacterium
CAAACCCTGGTAGAGCAGGAGAATACGCGCCAGGAAAAAGGGCTGCGTCGCATCAGCCCCTTTGCCATTACCATGATTATGCCCAACGGGGCCTCAGGCATGTTGGCCATTGATTACGGTATTCACGGCCCCAGCACCACTATCACTACGGCCTGCGCCGCCGGCAGTGATGCCATTGGCCACGCCTTCCATGCCCTGCGTCGGGGAGAGTTGGACGCCTGCCTGACCGGCGGCAGCGAATCGATCCTGGCCTCCGTTGCCATTGGTGGCTTCGAGCGGGCCGGGGCTACCTCTACCCGCAGCGAAAATGCGCCCCAGCCCTTTGATAAAAACCGGGACGGCCTCGTTGTCGGCGAAGGAGCAGGGGTGCTTGTTTTAGAAACATTAGCGCATGCCCAGGCCAGGGGAGCGACCATTTTGGCCGAAGTAGTGGGGTATGGCCAGACCACCGACGCCTATCACATTACGGCCCCCGCTGAAGGGGGAGCGGGGGCAGCCCGAGCCATTACCCGGGCTTTGTTAGATGGCGGCCTGTCTGCAGAGGATGTCGATTACATCAGCGCTCACGGTACGGCCACCCAACTCAACGATGCTTCTGAAACGGCCGCTGTCAAAGCCGCCCTCGGTGATCATGCTTATAAAGTGGCCATCAGCTCCACCAAGTCGATGACCGGTCATGTGATGGGGGCCACCGGCGCTATTGAGAGCGTTTTTTGCACGTTGGCTATCCGCGATCAGATTTTGCCGCCTACCATCAATTACCACACGCCTGACCCGGACTGTGACCTGGATTATGTGCCCAATGAAGCCCGACCGGCCTCGATTCGCGTCTGTTTGAACAACGCCTTCGGCTTTGGCGGCCACAATGCAGTCCTGGCCTTTAAAAAATACGAAGAATGAACAACCTGATCGAACTGGAAAGCCTGCTGCAAATTGAATTCAGCGATAAAAGGTTGCTGGAGCGGGCGCTGACCCATCGTTCCTATCTGAATGAAAACCCAGACGTGACGCGAGACAATGAACGGCTGGAGTTTTTAGGCGATGCGGTGCTGGATTTTGTCGTCGGCGACTACCTCTTTCACCATTTGCCTGACATGGCCGAAGGGGAATTGACTGTGCTGCGGGCGGCGCTGGTGCGTGCCCCCACACTGGCTGACTTTGCCAACAAATTAGAAATCGGCCGTTTTTTACGCCTCGGTTATGGCGAAGATGAGAGCGGCGGTCGCCGGCGTGTGCCGCTGTTATGCGCCACCTTTGAAGCCGTGGTCGGGGCCATTTATCTGGATCAAGGGTTGCCGGCTGCCCAACAATTAATTGAACGGCTGATTAAACCAACCCTGATCGAAATACAAGCGCAGTCCCTACACAAGGATGCCCGCAGCGAATTCCAGGTATGGGCACAGGCCCAGTTCAATATTACGCCCCAATATCGTGTTGTGCAGATTAGCGGTCCTGACCATGCCCGTGAATTTACCACGCAGGTGCTGCTTAAAAACGAGATATGGGGTGAAGGGCGGGGCAAAAGCAAACAGGCCGCCGCCCAGGCGGCGGCCTATGCAGCCCTGACCCGGGCAGAAAACAATCTACCTGAGTGTTAGCAAAGAGTCCTATGTAATTCTTATTGTCATCCCTTATACTGTAAAATAGTGTACACTAACTTTTACATTCTTGTGGAAACAACTTGGTGAGCCAACAGCAATTTGTGAACCAGCGCATTTTGATAACGGGGGGCAGCAGTTATCTAGGACGGCATTTGGTGCCGTTAGCCACCCCATTATTTGACGTTCATTACACCTATTACACCCATGATCCGGCCTCTTCTAATGCGGTCGGGCATCAGCTCGACGTACGTGACAAAACGGCCTTTTCTCACCTGCTGCAAACCTTGCAACCTGATGTGGTTATCCATACGGCCGGCTCTAACCGCTCGCCGGACATGGCCACCGTTATTATGCAGGGTGCCCAGCAGGTAACTGAAGCCGCTGCCACCCATTCCGCCCGCCTGATTCATCTGTCAACCGATGTTCTATTTGATGGTGGAGAGCCACCCTATGACGAAACGGCCGTGCCCAACCCCATCAATCCGTATGGTCGGGCCAAAGCTCAGGCTGAAGCAATCGTGCAACAGTATGATGACAGCGTCATTATCCGCACTTCACTCATTTATGGTCTGGAGAAAATAGATCATGGTACAGCCTGGATGGCGGCTGCCCTACAAACAGGTCAGTCGGTGACGCTGTTTAACAACCAGTACCGCAACCCCGTTTGGGTCCGCAGCCTGAGTCAAGCCTGCCTGGAACTGGTCAACCATACCTACACAGGCATTCTTAATGTGGCCGGCCGGCAGCGGCTCTCACGAGCAGACTTTGCTTTGAGGCTGCTGGATTGGTGGAACATTCAGCCGCGCCAGACGTTGACCGTTGGTCCATCTGACAATGAACAGTGGCCTCTTGACTGCACGCTGGATCTGAGCCGGGCAACGGCCGTTTTACAAACGCCTTTACCGGGTGTTGATACGGTTTTGAGCCAACACCGGTAATTGGTTAGACCGATTACCGGCTACCCCTTGACTTTTATTTGTCGGTTATGCTAGACTGCCTCTTGTGTTCAAGGAAGAGGACACTTGAGGAGGCTGTGGTAAGAGCCAAGCCCACAATGAGTAAACAGCACACAAATTTATAGTGAGGAAAGGGAAACTTTTTTATGAGTGATCTGATCAATCCATTCGACGAAATGGAAACCGTTACTACGTTGATTAACGAAGGGATTGAACAGGGCTATATTACCTATGACCAGATTCTGGAAGCCCTGCCCAACGTTGAAAAAAATATACTTCTACTCGAAGCCATTTTGGAAGAGGCGCAAAGTGCCGGTATTGTTATTTACGAAACAGAAGATGATGCCAAAAATGCGGCCGAACTGGAAGCGGATGAGCTAGAAGATGATGAATCTCATGTTGCACCGCTCTTTGATCTGAGCAACGTGCCTATTGATGACTCTGTCGGCCTGTATTTCCGTGAAATGGGCCAGCAGCAGTTGTTAACGGCCGAAGAAGAAGTACATTTGGCCAAAGAAATTGAAGCCGGTCGTGCTGCCGAGGATCAACTAAAGCAGGTGGATGAGGGTGAGCTTGAACTTGACCTGAATACAGTAGACGAACTGGTGCGCGTGCGTGAAATAGGTGACGCTGCCCGTGCCCACCTGATTCGGGCCAATACCCGCCTGGTTGTCAGTATTGCCAAGAAATATCGCGGCCGTGGCCTGCAATTCCTGGACCTGATTCAGGAAGGGAACGTGGGTCTGATGAAAGCCGTGGAAAAATATGATTATTTGCGCGGCAATCGCTTTAGTACCTACGCTACCTGGTGGATTCGCCAGGCCGTGACGCGTGCCCTGGCCAATCACGGCCGTACTATTCGTATTCCGGCTCATTTGGGTGGCCGCATCAGCAAGCTGTACCAGGTGGCCCAGGAGCTGGAGCAGGAATACGGCCGTCAGCCCACGCCTGAAGAAATTGCTGAGAGCATGGAGCTGCCCGCCGAGCGCGTGCGCTGGATGCTGCGCACCAGCCGCCAGCCGGTTCATTTGGAGCGCCCCGTCGGTGATGAGTCGGATGCCGAACTGGGTGACTTCATCGAAGACAACGAGGCTCCACCGCCAGCCGAAATGGTGGCCCAAACGATGCTGACCGAAGAAATCGGCGTCATTTTGGACCAGTTGACGCCGCGTGAAGCCCGCATTTTGCGCCTGCGCTACGGCCTGCAAGACGGCGAATCACGCACCCTTAAGGAAGTCGGGGAGATGTTTGGTCTTTCCCGTGAGCGCATCCGCCAGTTGGAGAAAGAGGCACTGCGCAAACTGCGCCACCCCAACTTCGCCGGTCATCTGCGCCAGTATCTCAACTAATGGCCCATTGGTAATTGTTAAAGGCCCCTCCGTAGAGGGGCCTTTTTTTGTTATCTGGCCATTGTTGAGCCAACTGCTTATTGGTACAATCAACCAATGGCCATTCTACACACACGCTATCTTAGCCAATCCTTTGGCGACTTCGACCTCTTCCGCGGCATTGGCGTCCAGATACCCAACGACGGTAAAGTGGGGCTGGTGGGGCCAAATGGCATTGGCAAAACCTCCCTGCTGCTGATCCTGGCCGGGCAGGCCCAGCCCTCCGCCGGGCAGGTGCATGTGGCCAAAGGGGCCGTTGTTGGCTACCTGCCCCAGGAGTCCTCCCAGGCATTTGAGAACGCCAGCCAAACGGTCTATGATGAAATGCTGACCGTGTTTGCCTCTATGCGCCAGCAGGAGGCCAAACTGCGCCGGCTAGAGCAAGCCATGGCTCAGGGACAAGCCTCAGACGACCTGCTGGCTCGCTACAGCCAGGCCCAGGAAGCGTTTGAGCGGGCCGGCGGCTACGATTATGAAGTGGAAATCAAGCAGGTTTTAACCGGCCTGGGCTTTGAGCAAGCGGATTGGTCGCTGCCCCTCTCCCACCTGAGCGGCGGCCAGAAGACGCGCCTGCTGTTGGCCCGGCTGCTGCTGGAAAAACCCGACCTGCTTATCCTCGACGAGCCGACCAATCATCTGGACGTGAGCGCCATTGAGTGGCTGGAAGGGGCGCTCAAGGGCTGGGCCGGGGCGCTGCTGCTTGTCAGCCACGATCGCTATTTTTTGGACCGGGTGGTCAATACTATCTGGGAAATGGGCGCTGCCGGCGCAGGGGGCGGTTCCGGCATTGCCACCTATCGGGGCAACTACAGCGCCTATGTAGTGCAGCGGGAGGAGCGCTGGCAGCAGCAGGAAGAGGCCTACCAGAGCCTGATGGAGCATCTGCACAAGGAGATGGACTACATCCGGCGCAATATGGCCGGGCAGCGCACGCAGATGGCCCAGGGAAAGCTGAGCCGGCTGGCGCGAGAGGTGGAGGCCATTCATGCCGGCGGACTGGACGTGCTGGCCAGGCTGAAAAGCAAGGGCTGGGCACAGGTGGTGGATGAAGTTGGTCTGGATGGGCGGCCTGCGGCCACCGTTGCCGAACTCCACCAGCGTATCAACCAGTTGCCGGCCCCGACACGGCCGTTAACCCTCAAAATGTCCATCCCCCAGGCCGACCGCAGCGGCGATCAGGTTCTTCGCAGCCAGGATTTAGTGGTTGGCTACCCCGGCACGGTTCTCTTTGAGGCTGAGGATTTGTATTTGCTGCGGGGCGAAACGGCCGCGCTCATCGGTCCCAACGGCGCGGGTAAATCGACCCTGTTACGCACCATTTTGGACGAAATTCCGCCGCTGGGCGGCAGCTTCACGCTGGGGGCCAGCCTGGACCTGGCTTACTTTTCCCAGACGCATGAAGAATTGAACCCGGCCAGCACCGTTCTCGACGAGTTTTTGGGCCATTATCCTATGCTTAACAGCGAGGCCCGCTCCTATCTGGCCCGCTTCTTATTCCGGGGCGACGACGTGTACCAGCAGGTGGGCGTTCTCAGCGGTGGTGAGCGCAGCCGGCTGGCGCTGGCTATACTGCTCTATCAGGGGGCCAACTTTTTGCTGCTGGACGAGCCGACCAACCATCTGGATATTCCGGCCCAGGAAGAGCTGCAAGCGGAGTTGGAGCGCTTTAACGGCACGATACTGATGGTTTCCCACGACCGCTATTTGGTAGACCGGCTGGCTACACAAATTTGGGAGGTGAGGGACGGCCGTTTGCAGGTTTATTCCGGCTCGTATCAGGAGTACCTGGCCTGGCGGGCGCAGCAGACCAGGGCCGATAGCGTGCCGGTGGTCGATAGCCGCCCGCAGCGTGACAACGGTCAGGGCCTTAGCAAAAACGAACAGCGTCGGTTGGAGCAAAAGATACAGACACTTGAAAGCAAAATTACCACAGCCGAGCAGCGTCTGGACCAGGTGACCCGAGATCTGCAGGCGGCTACCGAAGCGCAGGATTTTGACAAGATACAACGCCTGAGCATAGAATATGCAGCAGCAGAAAAACAGGTCAACACGTTAATGGAAGAATGGACGCAACTGGCTCAGGAGCAAGTATGACCACAATTACAATCAACAAGTTAATCATTGGTCTGACCGGCAATATTGCCACGGGGAAATCGGCCGTTTTGCGGCTGGCTGCCGAAAAAGGGGCGCTCATTATTGATGCCGACAAACTGGTCCACGACCTGTTAAACTATGACGCCGATATGCAGTCGGCGATTGCCCTGGCGTTTGGGCCGGAAGTGCGGCGTGAAGACGGCCGTATTGACCGTCGCGCCCTGGGTGAAATCGTCTTTCAGGATGCCGACGCCCTACATGATTTAGAGATGATGATCCACCCGGCCGTACGCCGCACCATTTTTGAGCGGGTTAGCCAGAGCGAAGCAGCTATCACCATGATTGAAGCGATTAAACTGCTTGAAGGCGATCTGGCCACTGTCTGCGACCAGATTTGGGTAACGCGCTGTTCACCCAAGCGACAGATGCAGCGCCTGGTTATTTGCCGCGGCCTGGATCAGGAAACAGCCCGTCAACGGATAGAAGCGCAACCGCCACAATCGGAAAAAGTAGCCCAGGCCGATGTCGTCATTGAGACCGATGGCCTGATGCAAGGTACAGAAACCCAGTTTGAATTGGCCTGGAGCCGCCTGCCGGACTTAGAGGATGTGGCCGCCAAAACCTTGACTCTGCCTGATACACAAATCCCATTTGCCGATCAGGCCGCGTCGCAGACAGCGGCTGCTCCTGTGCGCCCGGCCACGTCCCGGCCTGTTACAGCGGGGCAGGGGATCAGCCCGGCCCCACCGCTGCCGCTTGCCCATCGTCCGGAAAATCTGGATATTCGCCGCGCTCGCCCCTCCGACATCCCCTCTATTTTGCTGCTGATGCAGCAGGCAACGGATGGGGCTATTAAAATGAAACGGGCTGATTTGCTGATGGCCCTGGGTGAACGCAGCTATTTTATTGGACAGCTAGACGGTGACGTGAAAGCGGTATTTGGCTGGAATATCGAGAACCTGGTAGCCAGTGTGGACCAGATTTATATTTATCCGCCAGAAGAAACGGCCGTTATTGGCCCCGTTATTTTGGAAGAGATTGAAGTTTCCGCCGATCAGCATCTCGGCGAGATTGTGGTCATCTTTTTGCCGCCCGATCACGCCCCTGAATTACGGCAGTTGTTGGCCGGCCGCCATTACAACGCGGTGACTGACATCAACGATTTGCCTAAAGTCTGGCAGGCGGGCATTAAAGAACATCAGCCCGAAGGCACAGAGTTTTTTATTCGCATTTTGCGCGAACGGGTAACGCAGCCACAGTAAAAGGTGAGTAGTTGCTCAGGAGAGTTGCTTGCGGCCTGTTTATAGGAGTATGGTTACAGTATGGAATCGGTAAAATCTTTGGTTCAAGCCCATCCTAATTTATCGGCCTGGCTGGTCCTGGCCACGGGCATGGTTGTTTTGTTGGTGATGGAGGCCCGCAGCCTGGGTCTGGCCGCCTCCCAATGGTTTTGGCTTATCTTTATTACAATTTTGGTAGCCGGGCTGTGTATCTGGATTATTAGCTGGGGGGATGATGAGGATGAAGAAGAAACGGCCGTTTCTGACTGATCCCGCCTGGAGCCAGAAACCCTATGTATAATACAGATAATCCAGACACCACGCCACTTTTAGATGCTTCTTACCGCTTGCAGCGGGATATAGCCCCCTACTTCACCGTTTTAGATATAACTGTCGATTGGCCGCAGCCGGGACAAATCCGCTTTCGGGGTCAATTTGTGGTTGATCCGGCCGACTGCTTCGACGAGCTGCGCCAACGCTTCGAGTGGCATGGCTATACCCCCATCATTCGCCAAGATGAAGACCAGGTAGCTGTCGTTGCCCTGCCGGTTGTCTTTGATCCGGCCGACTCGCGCTGGATTATCAATCTACTGCTCTTTATCGCCACCGTATTATCTACCCTCTACATTGGTGCCATCTATGAAACACAAGATTTGAGTTTAGGGCTGCGCGAAATATGGCGCGGTTGGCCCTTTAGCTTCAGTATTATGTTAATCTTAGGGGCACACGAATTAGGCCATTATTTTGCCGCGCGTTATCATAACGTGCCCGTTACCCTGCCCTACTTTATTCCGTTGCCCACCAGTTTTTCGCTCATTGGCACCTTGGGCGCCTTTATCCAGTTAAAGGCCCCCGTTAAAAACAAACGTGCCCTGCTTGATGTAGGGGTATCGGGACCGCTGGCCGGTCTGATCTTTGCCTTACCTATTTTTTGGTATGGTCTGGCCACTTCTGAAATTGCGCCGCTGCCCAATTATCCTTTTTATTATGAGGGCAACTCGCTGGTTTATATCCTGTCGAAACTGGCTATTTTTGGCAAGATGCTGCCCGGCGGTGGTGAAGATGTCTATCTAAACCAGATGGCCTGGGCCGGCTGGGTCGGCTTGTTTGTCACCGGGATGAACTTGATGCCGGTGGGGCAGCTTGACGGCGGGCACATATCGTATGTGTTGTTCGGCCGGCGGGCCAAAAGCTTTTACTGGCCGGTTATTTTAGGGCTGGGTCTGCTAATGGTGGTTACCCAAACCTATACCTGGGGTTTGTGGCTGGTGCTGCTGCTTGTTTTCGGCCGGCGTCATGCCGAGCCGCTGGATGATGTCACGCCGCTGGACAGCCGCCGGCGGGCTATTGCTATCCTGGCCCTGGTGATTTTTGTTTTTGTCTTTGTGCCTACCCCGTTTAGCATTATGTCACCATGAGTTGGAAGGCAGTGCCAGGCACGGGGTATCAGGAATCTATTTGACCAAAAGCGGCTTAACTGGAAGCACTGGCATAGCGGCGAAGCCCGACGCGGAAAAGCAATGACGCTCCCATGACCAATATAAAGGCCAACAATAGCGTTGCCACCAGCAATTCGGGCTGTATCCCACCTGTCAAGGCTGCGGCGGGCACTGTAGTCATGATACCGACCGGCACGATCCAGGTCAGCAGCAGCCGCAGCCAGCCCGGATATACGCCTACCGGATAGCGGGCCATTTGAAAGACGGCATCAAACACCCAGACAATCATAAATCCGGGATACCAGAAAACCAGGCTGGCGGCCACTAATAAAATGGCGTACAGAATGAACAGAGCGGCCGTCAATGTTAGGATAAAGGTGATAACCGGCCAGGGCGTTAGTCCAATACCGGTCTGAATAACGGCCGTTGCCAACACGGCCAGACCCAGCAACAAGTCAAACAGGGCAAAGAGCCGCCAGCGGCGCAGGCTGACCAGAAATTGGGTATCCAACGGCCGCAGCAAGCTGAAATCAAACGCGCCCTGCCACACCTCCCCGTCCATGCCGGCCAGTGAATCGAGGCTGGGGCCGATAACCAGACCGCGCAGGGCGCTGACGGTGAGAAAAACTCCCAGGACCATTTGCGCCGAGCCATAGTCCCAGCCCTGCAAACTGTCCACCTGGTTATAGATGACGCCTAAACTCAGCAGACCGGTGGCCAGCACCAGCAGCGAGTGGAGCAAATTGATTGAGAAGTTGGCACGGTAGGCCGTTTCTTCCTGGAGCGATATGTCAATGAAGGCCATAATCAGGCGTAAATATCTCACGTTAGCCTCCAACGGCCGTATACTGGCGCGTGCCGTTCTGCCACAACAAACGATACAAAAGGACGGCCACCAGCAGCCAAAACGTCTGCATGAGCAACCCGATTGCTATCTGGGACAGGTCCAGCGTGCCGGTCAACAATTCGGCCGGAAAAGCGGCCATGTAGCGGAAGGGAAGCAGCGTGGCCGCCAGCCGCAGCCCGTCAGGCAGCAGTGCCATGGGGGCCACCTGGCCACCGAGCAGGAAAACCAGCGCATCCTGCACCGACAGCAAAGCATCGGCTCGCGTGGCCCAAAAGGCCAGCAGCGCCAGCCAATAGCCCCACAGAAAGCGCAGCAGCCAGGCCATAAAGAGGGCGGGAATAAAGGCGATGGCGGCAACGGCCGTTATTTCAAATGCCGGTTTCAGCCACAGCCCCAGCAGCAGCGCCGCCGGGATAACAAAGGTCATGTAAACCACCTTGCCGGCAATTTCGGCCGCCAGCGTATTAAAAAGGGGCGACATGGGGTAGAGCAGCAGGCGGTTCATTTGGCCGCTGCGAATCAGGTCGCCGACCGTCCAGTTAGTTTGGGCGTAAGTAAGCTGGTTGATCAGAATCAGCGCCAGGTAATAGACGATGATGTTGTCACGGGTCAGACCGCCTACTGTGCCTTCGCCGGCCGCCGCCATCCAGACAAACAGAAAAACGAGCGGCTGTATGAGCCAACTGAAAGCCAGAATAAAAAAGAAGCCGCGGTGCTGCATCCAGGAAAGCCAGGTCGCCCGGATCAGCGCCCATCCAGCCTGGGGGTTCATAGGCTGCCCTCCTGATAAATCTGGTCGATGACCGCCTCCAGCGGCGGATTTTCCACCGACAGGTCAACAATGGGCAATTGGTTTAATAATTGAGCGGTCACACGCGACGTATCGCGCCGGGGCACGCGCAGGCTGACTTGCCCGTTTTGCTGGGCCAATACGACCGTTTCCGGCGGCAGCATGGCGGCAATTGGCGGCGTTTCCTGGCCGGGATCAAAAGTCAACCGGATCAATTTGTAAGGCGCTAAACGGGCACTTAAATCGGGTAATAAACCATCGTAGAGCAGTTGGCCGTGATGAATGAGGATAACGCGCTCACACAGCTCGGCTACGTCGGCCATATAATGGCTGGTAAGGATAACCGTAGCCCCGGTGCGCCGATTGTATTCGGCAATGAAGCGGCGCAGCCGGCGCTGCATGGAAACGTCCAGCCCTAAGGTGGGTTCGTCCAGGAACAAAACCGCCGGCTGGTGAATCAACGAAGCCACTAACTCACACTTCATCCGCTCGCCCAGCGATAAATTGCGTGCCGGTTTGTTTAACAGGGCGGCCATATCCAACAAATCGGTTAGTTCGGCAATGGTCTCCTTGAAGAGTGAAGGGGGTACGTCGTAAATCTGGCCCAGGACGCGGAATGTATCCAGCGGGGGAATGTCCCACATCATCTGGCTTTTATTGCCCAATACCATGCTGATGCGGCGCAAGTAACCAGGTTCACGCTGCCAGGGAACAAAGCCCAGGACCGTGGCGACACCGCTGGTGGGATGGAGCAGTCCGGCCAGCAGTTTGAGCGTGGTCGTTTTACCGGCCCCATTGGGCCCGATAAAGCCGACCATTTCACCGGCGGTGATCGTGAAACTTATCTCCTGTACGGCCGGTACGTCACTATAAGATCGTTTAACCAGGCTCCGCAGAGAGGCCAGCGTCCCTGCCTGGCGCTGAGGGACGCGGTACGTTTTGCTGAGATTTTGCACCTTGATTCGCGGTTGAGTCATCATACTTCCCATTGTAAAAGATTGGTGTAAAAGTGGAGGGTTGGGGAGAGGAAAGATAACTCACTGCTGGCACAATTCGCTGCCAGAAACAGGGCAAAGTAAAACCCTGGTTTATAATTGGAGGGTTGCGATCTGAGACCTGCGAAGTTTTCAGCGCTGGTGCAAATGCAACGTGGATGTTAAAAAACTTCGCAGGTCTTCTCTGGTGGTTACCGTACGCGAAGCGGTCGAGCAGCGACATTACCAACCTCAACCCCCCATCATCCGGTTAATTTGCCGGATAATGGCCTGTGCTCGTTGTTCAACATTAGCCAGGGTCGTTAGCCAGTTATCAGCGATGTAATAGATGTCTTCCTGGGGGTCGAGGGTGTCTAAAGCCTGGCGCAGATTGTCCCTTTCACCGGCATCGAAGCGGCGCAACATGCGTAAAATGGCGGTCAGGCTGTAATTGGCCTGGCGCAACATGCGTATGACACGAATACGGCCGATTTCGGCTGCGCCATAGCGGCGGTAGCCGTTACGGGGGTTGCGAGGTACGGTCAGGAGGCCGTTTCGTTCCCAGTTGCGCAGCACGTCGGCCGACAGCTCCAGCCGTTTGGCTGCCTGGCCGATAGCCAGGGGCTGGGCTGTTGTGTCTACTTGCTGACCGTGTGCCCAGTGTTCTAGAAAAAGAACGGCCGTTTCTGCCTGAGCCTGTTCGGCCTGTACCTGGGCCAAAAACTGGTAGGCTAACTCCAGCGCTTCACCCAGGTTGCCCGCGGCTGCCTGTGTCACCAGTTGCATAACCGGTTCTTTGCCGCCGGGGTAGGGCCATTGCAGGGCGGTGCGGGCTAATCGCATCTGTTCCAGGTGAGCCGGTGTAAATTGGCGGTAGCCACTTCGACTGCGCGGGATCGGTGGTAGATAGCCCCAGGTTTCATACAGCCGGACGGTATTGGGGTGTACGCCTACAGCCGTGGCAATCTCAGAGGTTCGCAAAAATTTAGTTGGCATCCTGACCAATTTTAGCAGAGGTGGATAGATAACCAAGAAAATAGGGCGGCCCTTCACAACGCCACACATCAAGCAATTTTTTGTCCTTGCTCCTCTGCAATCAACCTGTGAGCGCCTGAAAGAAATCAGCTTCATGGAGTTGGTTGACAAGGCAGCCTTACCATGTTATTATCTTCACAGACCAACCGGTCGGTTGGCGAAAAGGATATGACTACCGATGAACGAACAAGACGCCCGCGACCAGATTCTCAATGCCGCCCTCTCTCTGTTTGCCCGGCAGGGATTTGCCCATACCAGCATGAATGACATTGTGCACCAGTCGGGCGTGAGCAAGGGGGGCGTTTACTGGCATTTCAAGAGCAAGGATGCGCTGATCCTGGCCATCTTCGACGCCTTCTTTAGCGGGCAGGAGGCGATTTTGACCAATGTGCTGAACAGCGCAGACAGCCCGGCGGCCCGGCTGCGCCGGTTGGTTGTGCTGGCCGGGGCTGAACTAGAGGCCGCCACTGTCAGCTTCCCGGCACCGCTGGAGTTTTACACGCTGGCCGCCCACAACGAGACGCTGCGGGCGCGGCTGGCGCAATTTTACACCGGTTACCACGAGAAGCTGTGCCTGCTGCTGCAAGAGGGGATAGACGCGGGGGGCTGGTCAGAGACAACGGCCGTTGTCCCCACCGCCCACGTCCTCATCAGCACCATTGAGGGAGTTATTTTGCTCTGGAGCCTGTTTCCTGACCAGATCAACCTGCGCCACCAGATGGATACGGCCGTTGCCCTGCTGCTGGCCGGTCTGGCAGTTGACAAAGGATTGCCATCTGACAGGTAAAAATTAGGAGGATGCAACCATGTCAAGTTCAAAAAAGTCAGGCATAGACCGTGACTTAAACGAAGAAGGACGAGAATTGTGGAACCAAAAGGCGGCTTTCTGGGACGCACTGCATGGGGATGAAGGCAACCGGTTCCATCAAAGCCTGGTCGCGCCGGCTGTAGAACGGCTGCTGGCTCTACAACCGGGTGAACGTGTGCTGGATGTGGCCTGTGGTAATGGGGTCATGTCCCGCCGCCTGGCAGCGCTCGGTGGACGGGTTACGGCCGTTGACTTTAGCCCTGCCCTGATCGAAAAAGCGCGGCAGCGCGGACAGCCGGCCGGTGAGCCAATTCACTATGGCGTTATTGACGCCACCGATGAGGAAGCACTGGCCGCATTGGGGGAGGGGCAGTTTGAGACCATTGTCTGCACCATGGCTATGATGGATATGCCAGTTATTTCTCCGCTCTATCGTGCCGTTCGCCGTTTGTTGGCTGAAAACGGCCGTTTTGTCTTTGCCAATACCCATCCGGCCTTTAACAACAACCCCGTGTTTGTGGCCGAGATGGCCGACCAGGGCGGCCGGTTGGTAACGACCACGGCTCTGAAACTTAGCACTTATTTGTCTATACCGCCGGTTAAAGCGACCGGCGCAGAGGGGGAACCAACGCCCCACACCTACTACCATCGCCCCCTGCACCATTTCTTAGGGGAAGCCTTTGCTGCCGGCCTGGTCCTGGACGCGTTGGAAGAACCGGCCTTTGCTCCGGAAGACGCCGATCCGCAACGGCCGTTAAGTTGGTTAAGCCTCTGGCAGATTCCGCCCGTTCTAGTCGGCCGTTTGCGTCCGGTAACAAAATAAGAACGGGTATGGGTTCTTCAGGATTTCGAAGGATTTACTGCGGGTGGCGTTCTGAAAAATTATGAGGCTATTATGAACGATGACAGTAAAAGTTATGTCGCTCAATGGCTCGACCTGCTGCAAAGGCAGCAGCGGGAAACGTATGCGCTGCTGGCCGGGATTTCAGAGGAAACGTTGTGGGCACGCCCGGCAGCGGGCGAATGGTCGATCGGGGAGATTTTGGACCATACGCGAGTGTTGAACCGCTCCTTTCGGCGGCTGATCGTGGTAGCATGGCCGCTGTTGCGCCCCTGGGGCCGCTGGCGCCGCGCCCGCCCCTGGCCTGCCCATATCGATGATGTCTATGCCCGGCCAGACTTTCCGATGAGCGTGGGCTGGCTGTGGACGCCCCACCACAAGCCGGGCAGCGGGGTGACGCTGGCACAACTGGAGGCAGAATCAGCGGCCGAATATCAAAAAATCCGCGCCTGGTACAGCAATAAGGAAGAAGACGTGCTGGGGAATACCTATGTCTACGACCCGGTGATCGGCTGGCTCAACCTGGTCCAGGTACTGCGCGTAGCCGCCTGGCACGACGATCTGCATTTTCGTGATGTGCGCCAGATGTGTACGACGTTCAGCGTTACCGGCGGTTGATCGAAATCGCTGCCGTGATTGTCCACAGCCACACGCTTCTAGAGAAGGAATGAGTTTTGTCCA
>JAWOIM010000038.1:0-3765 GCA_046484685.1 Chloroflexota bacterium
AGGCCCACCAGGCCCACCGCCTTCTGCTCCCCCGGAAGCAAACGGCCAGCCTCAACCGGCCTATACACCGCCGCCCGGCCTCTCCCTCGACGACAGCCGCTACCTGCAATATCTGCCCGACATTTACCATACCCCGTTTATGAAGCGGTTTCTGGCCCTGTTTGAATCCATTTATGCCCCGATTGAGTGGACGGCCGATAACTTCGACCTCTACTTAAACCCCAAAACGGCCCCGGCTGATTTTTTGCCCTGGCTGGCCAACTGGTTTGACATTACCTTTGACAATAGCTGGTCAGAAGCACAGCGGCGCACGCTGCTAACAGAAGTCCACCAGATTTATGCCCGGCGCGGCACCAAATGGGCACTCAGCCGTGTACTCGAAATTTACACCGGCCACACGCCACAGATTGACGACAGCAGTGAAGATCTGGACCCCGCCACCTTCACAATCACCCTTCCTTTGGCTGAATCCGAAACAAACCCTTCGCTGGTAGCTCAGCTAATCAACGCCCATAAGCCGGCCCACACGGCCTACCGGCTCACCTTTAAAAAATAGCGGTCAACTGTCAACTACTTTCCATTTAACCTGTAAAGAATATACTTGATAAGTATGCCATCATCCGTTAAGATGATAATAACGCTTACATATTTAACCCTCCTGCTAACAACGAAGCAAACAACCCACAACCCACAACCTGCATCCACCACTACACCATCACAGCAGTAGTTTCCTCTCCGAAAAATTCCCATATCTAGTTGTTTAGTTTATGAGAAACCAACTGTGACACATCTTCAAATCAAAACATTTGGTAAATTTCAACTCCACTATAAGGGACAAGTAGCTGCCCATTTCCCAACCCAATCTGTTGAGGAACTCCTGGCTTTTCTTGTTTTGCACCCGCACTTAAAGCATAGCCGGCTTAAACTAATTGACTTGTTATGGCCGGACTGCTCCGAGCAGCAAGGGCGAGGGCGGTTGAACACGGCCGTTTGGCGATTGCGCGGCGTTTTTGATGCGCTTGAGTTTGCCTACGAGGACGTGCTGCTCACCTCGCGCAGTTGGATCAGCATTCACGCAAAATCAGCCATGCAGGTAGATTGTAAAACCTTCGAAAAATACCAACAAAGTGCTTCGCAAGAGGAAGACTTAACCCAAAAAGAAGCCTGGCTGCGTCAGGCCCTTGTTCTCTACCAGGGAGAGTTTTGTGAAGGCATCTATGCGGACTGGTGTTTGTTGGAGCGAGAACGACTGGCACGTCTGCACCTACGTACGCTGGGGCAACTCATGCATTGTTACATGCAGAGTAGTGAGTATGAAAAAGCAGTCGAGATTGGGCAGCAGATTTTGCAAGTTGACCCGCTGCGCGAAGAAGTCCATCGGGCATTGATGCGCTGCTACTATCGGCTGGAACAATACACGCAGGCGATAAGACAGTTTCATACCTGCTCCCGGCTGTTACAAAGTGAACTGCAAGTTTACCCTATGCCGGCAACCGTTACCTTGTTCAGCCAAATCGCGGCTGAACGTAGTTCTGGCCTGCGCCAGCCTACTAATGCCTCTCACTCACTGACAGATGAAATACAAGAAGCCGTCTTTCAACTACAAACCGCCAGCAGAAATTTAAGCCAGTTGTTGGTGAAGTACGAGCCAGATACCTATACGCCAGATCAAACTGCGCGCCAATAATCTTAGCGCCATTTTTTTGCCGGTCCTAAGTGTAAGAAGGCCCCAGTCTGTATCCCTTTTTATTTGACGTCATCATTTTTTTACGATATATTGTCGTAATGTTATAACATTTACATATAGCCTGTTTCGTATGGCACAATCGCCTCCTGCCATACAAAACAGGCTATACGCTAAACAACTACGGAACAACCATTGACCACACCTCTCCCTATTCTCATCATCGGTGCCGGCCCGGTTGGCCTATCATTGGCCCTGGCCCTGGCCCGACAAAGGCTATCCGTGGAACTGTTCGAGGCTATGCCCGACCTCAGCCCAGAAATCCGGGCCAGCACCTTTCACCCGCCTACGCTGGAAATGTTTGCCGAATGGGGCGTGGTGGACAAGGTTCTGGCGCAAGGCCATAAGGTAGATCGGCTGCTTTACTGGGAGCGGCAAAGCCGGGAGCTGATTGCCGAATTCTGCTACCGCCATATCGCCGCCGACACCCCTTTTCCCTTTCGTCTGCAATGTCCCCAATCGGTTCTGACGCGCACGCTTAAGCCGTTGGTGGAGGCGCTGCCCAACGCACGTGTTCACATGAATCACCGGCTGGTTGGCTTTCAAGATTGTGGCGACCACGTTACGGCCGAATTAGAAACCCCTAACGGCCGTATCATCATCCAGGGAGCTTATCTCTGCGGCGCAGACGGAGCCAGCAGTACGGTACGCAAAGGGCTGGACCTCGGCTTCGAGGGCATGACCTACGAAGATCGCTTCCTGCTCATCGGCACCGATCTGGATCTGCGCCCCCATTTCCCGGCCATTGGTCCCGTTAATTACATGTATGACCCCGACGAATGGGTCATCATCCTCTACCTGGCCGATGTGGTGCGGGTTGTCTTTCGTTTACGGCCAGAAGAAATTGAAGAGGAGGCGCTGGCAGAAACGGCCGTTCGTCAGCGCCTCCACAACTTTATCGGCCGGCCGGTTAATTTCAACATCAAGAGCCGCTCCGTCTACCGCGTCCACCAGCGGGTAGCCGACACTTTTCGTCAGGGGCGCGTCCTGCTGTTGGGGGACGCGGCCCACATCAACAACCCGGCCGGCGGCATGGGCATGAACAGCGGCATCCACGACGCTTACCACCTGGCACGGGCGCTCAACCAAGACCTGACAGGTTTCCAAAACCTGTCAGGTCTGAATCAAACCGACTCCCTCGACCACTACAGCCAGACCCGCCGCCAAACCGCCCTGGAGGCCATCCGCGCCTATTCTGACAAAAATTACGCCGACCTCTCCGCCCGCGACGAGGCCTACCGCCGCCGGCGCAACGCCGACCTGCGGGCCACCGCCGCCGACCCGGCCCAGGCCCGCGCCTACCTGCTGCGGGCCTCAATGATGGCGGACCGAATATAAGGACGGAAGACGAAGGACGAAGGACGGAAAAAGCCTCCATCCTCCGTCCTCGGTCTTCGGTCCAATCAAGGAGAAGAACATGGCCCCAATTGCCCCCCCGGCCGTCAAATTTGGCGGTGTCGAACTGCACAGCGGCGTCTCGCGCAAAAATATGGTTGCCTTCTATTTTTCCGCGTTTGCCACCATTTGCCTGCTCAGTTTTGCCAACCTGGTACAGCCTTATTTGCTGACTGAGGTACTCAACGTACCGCTGGACCAGCAGGGCAGCGTTACCGGCACAGTCATCTTCTGGCACGAAATTGTTATTATTCTGGTCATCGGGCTGGCCGGCAGCCTGTCGGATAAGGTGGGGCGACGGCTAATTTTTGCGGGCAGCTTTCTGTTTGTGGCCGCCGGCTATATACTGATGATCCAGTCCGACAGCGTCTTGCAGCTCATTTTCTTTCGCATGTTTTTCGCCGTGGGCGCAGCCGGGGCCACCAGTATGCTCTCTACCGTCATTGCCGATTACACCGTAGATCGGGACCGGGGCAAGGCCAACGGCATCCAAGGGGTGATGAACGGGCTGGGCGCAATGACGGCCGTTTTTATCCTGCTCAACCTACCTGAATGGTTCAAACGGAGCGGTCTGGAACCAATTCCGGCCGGCCTGGCCACTTATTATCTGGTGGCGGGATTGTCGG
>JAWOIM010000058.1:0-5697 GCA_046484685.1 Chloroflexota bacterium
GCCGACGCGGTGGCCACGGCCCATGATCTGGCTCTGGGAAACGGCCGACCGCTCAGCGAAGAAGATCTGTTTGCCGCCAGCCGGGCCCATTCCAACCAAAACCTGGCTAACATGGCTACCAAGGTTAAACCTTGCTACGGCTGGGAGGATATTGTGCTGCCTGCCGACACTTTCAACCAGTTGCAAGAGATGGTTAACGTGGTACAGCAGCGCCACGTCGTCTATGAACAATGGGGCTTTGGGCGCAAGATGGCTTTGGGTAAGGGGCTAAACGTTCTTTTTTCCGGCGAGCCGGGCACGGGTAAAACGATGGCGGCCGACATTATTGCCGGTGCCCTCGGTCTCGATCTCTACAAGGTGGACCTTTCTACCCTGGTCAGCAAATATATCGGCGAGACGGAGAAAAATTTAGAGCGCATTTTTACCGAAGCGGCCACCAGCAACGCCATCCTTTTCTTCGACGAAGCCGACGCCATTTTTGGTAAACGCTCCGAAGTTAAAGACAGCCACGACCGCTACGCCAACATTGAAATCAGCTTTCTCTTGCAGCGCATGGAGGCCTACGACGGCGTGGTCATTCTGGCCACTAACTTGCAGGCCAACCTGGATGAAGCCTTTACCCGCCGCTTCCATTTTATAACCGACTTTCCTTTTCCCGACGCGGCCGACCGGGAGCGTATCTGGCGCGTCAACCTGCCGGCCGAAACGCCCCATGCCGCCGAGGTCGATTTTGGCCTGCTGGCCCGCCGCTTTCGCATCACCGGCGGCAATATTCGTAATATTATCCTGGCTGCCGCCTTCCTGGCCGCCCGCGACGAGCAGCCCATGTCCATGAGCCATCTCTTCCACGCCGCCCGCCGCGAATTCCAGAAAATGGGGCGGCTGATTGAGGAGACGTTGTTTACGGAAGCGTGAGAAGTGAACAGTGAGAAGTAAAAAGTAAAAAGTGGAAAGTGAGAAGTTACTACTTACTACTTACTACTTACTTCTTACTTAAACCGGAGGAACCATGTCCAACGAACACCTATTTGACGATAGCGGCAAAGTTCGGCGTAAGAAGCAGCAGAAAACGGCCGATCCGCAAAAAAAACAAAACGAGAGCAGCGGTCACCTGGACGCCAATTCTGTGACCCGCTTGCAGCAGACGGTGGGCAATGCGGCCGTGCAGCGGCTGTTGGCCCAACGGCAGTTGGGCCAGCGTCAGGAAAGTGGCGGGGCCGGTGGGCCAAAGGAAATTGATGAGGAAACGGCCGTGGCCATCCAGCGCCAAAAAGGGCAGGGGCAGTCGCTCGACACAGGTATGGCTCAAAAAGCGGGCGACAGCCTGGGCCAGGATTTCAGCGACGTCACCGTCCATACCGATGGCCAGGCCGACAAATTGAGCCGCCAACTGGGGGCCAAAGCGTTTACCACCGGCAAAGATATCTACTTCCGCGAAGGGGAATACCAGCCCCACAGCCAGGACGGTCAAAAGCTCCTCAGCCACGAATTGACCCACGTGGTGCAGCAGCAGGGTAAAGCCGCCCCCGACGTCCAGGGCAAACTGACCGTCAACGATCCCAACGACCAGTATGAGGCCGAAGCCAACCAGGTGGCCGACAAAGTGGCCGGCCAGAGCCAACCCGCCGCCGTGCAGCGCGAAGCGGTCGAAGAGGAAGAAATGGTCCAGACTCAAACTGAGGAAGAAGAGGTCCAGATGCAGGCCGAAGAAGAGGAAATCCAGCTGCAACCGGAAGAGGAAGAAATTCAGATGCAGGAGATGGATGAAGAGGAAGTGGGTGTTCAGTAAACGGTAAACGGTAAACAGTAATCAGTGGAAAGTAAAAAGTAGAAAGTAAGTAGTGAGTAGTGAGTAGTGGGCCTAAGGCTATGCTACGCACTACGGACTACGCAATACGGAATACGGAATACCCAACAGGCAAAAATGTTAGCTGATTTAGACGAAACCCTTAAACAATTACTCGTGGCTGAGATGCCGATTCGCAATGGCGAGATCGACGTCAATTTTGACCAACCCAAGCGGGAATGGAGCGCCCGGCTGACGAAGCCGGCGGTCAACTTCTTTCTCTATGACGTGCGCCAGAATGTGGAACTGCGCCAGTTTCAGTGGGAGCGGGTGAACGGTAACGGCCGTCCCAATGTAGCCACCCTCAAACGACCGCCTTTACGCATCGACTGCCACTATATGATCACCACTTGGGCGGCCGAGCCGGAGGACGAACACCGGCTGCTGACGCGCACCCTGCTCACCCTCTTTCGCTATGCCAAGCTGCCCCCGGACCGGCTCTACGGCAAATTGGAGGGGATCGAGTATGACATCAGCACCAAACTGGCCAGCCACGACAAGCTGACCAACGCGGCCGAACTCTGGAGTGCGTTGGACAATGAGCTGCGTCCCAGTATTTCCTATTTGCTGACGATGACGCTCGATCCCTGGACGCCTATCGAAGAGCCGATGGTCCGTTCGCTGGCCATGAAACCCCACTGGCTGGACAACGAACCGGCCGCAGCCGACGCCCTGGATCGGCCCGGCCAGCCCCAGAAAGGACAGCATATGGTGGCCGGCACGGTGCGGGTGGCTAATGAAGAGACGGCCGTTGCCCAGGCCCAGGTGGCTTTAGCCAACACCGGCTACAGTGATATGACAGATGAAAACGGCCGTTACGTCCTCCGTGGCCTGCCCGCCGGCGATTATACCTTCCTCATCATTACGGCCGACGGCCAGCAAATCAGCCTTGAGCGTCCCATCCCGGCCCCGGACGGTAACTACGACTTTGATATTGAGCCGGTGAAAGAGTGAGGATGGTAATCAGTGAAAAGTAAAAAGTGGAAAGTGAAAAGTGAGTGATTCCGCACACTGTTCATAATTCATCATTCATAATTCAAAAGAGGTGCAACATGAACCAAAAAACCCACAACAACCGTTCCCCACCGTAAGCAGTGTTGGTGGCAATCGTTTCATTGAGAGAACATCCGTGGACAGTTGCGGAACGAGCAGATAATCACCCATAAAAAATCCGTGTTCATCTGTGTTTATCCGTGTCCTATCTTCCAAAGGAGAATAGAAATGGCCTTAACTTACCAATCGCCCGGCGTTTATGTCGAAGAATTTGAACGTGGGGTAAAACCTATTCAAGGTGTCGGTACCTCCATGGCTGCCTTTGTGGGCATAACGGCCGAAGCCAGCCGCAAAGCCATTGACCCCGATACCGGCGAGCGCCTTATTGTTGAGGACCGCCTCAACAAGCCTACGCTCGTCACCAGTTGGACCCAGTATACCAGAGTATTTGGCGAATTTGCGCCCGATGCCTATTTGCCCGATGCCGTTTACGGCTACTTTGCCAACGGTGGTGGTCCCTGCTACGTCACCAGCATTCGCGCCCTGAATGAAGGGGACGACAGCATGACGGCCGCTTCTGCCGAAGTGCCCAGCACCGGCAAAAGCACCAGCTTTGTGGCTACTTCCAACGTTTCCGGTGAAATGGGAAACCAACTGCAACTGATCGTTAAACATGATACCGGTGATGACGGTAAAGCCACCGGCACCTTCACCGTCACCGTGGGCGGCCAGACCGTCTCCGGCCTCAGCATGAAGAAGAGTGACGACAACTACATTGGCGATGCCCAATTTGATGCCGTGACGATTTCTGACATCGGGGTACATAACGCTACGCCCGATGAGGGCAGCTACAGTCTGAGCGGTGGCGGTTCCCAACCCCTCCACGCGGCCGACTATATCGGCAGCGCGGCCAACCGGACCGGCCTGGAAGGATTGGAAGCTATCGAAGATGTGCGTCTGCTGGTCTGCCCCGATCTGGTGGCCGGCTACGATGGTTCGGACGAAGCCGATCTACGCATCAAAATTGTGCAAGAGGCGATGATCAAACATTGTGAGCGGCTGCGCTACCGCTTTGCCGTGTTGGACACACCGCCCGGCCTTAGCCCCTCTGAAGTCCTCGAATGGTACAATTTTATCGGCTTTGATAGTTCGTATGCGGCCGTTTATTATCCCTGGATTGAAATTGCCGACCTGAGCGGCGGCGGCACCAAGCTGGTTCCTCCCAGTGGCCATATCGTCGGTCTCTACAACCGGACCGATTCTGAGCGCGGCGTGCACAAAGCACCTGCCAACGAAGTAGTCCGTGGTGCGGTGGTCCTGGAGACCCATATCAGCCGGGGTGAGCAAGACAACCTCAATCCACGCGGCATCAACTGTATTCGCAGCTTTGCCGGTCGGGGTATTCGTGTCTGGGGCGGCCGTACCCTTAGCCGGGATGGTTCCTGGCGTTACATCAACGTGCGCCGCCTCTTTATCTATGTGGAAGCCTCGATGGACGCCGGCCTGCAATGGGTTGTTTTTGAACCCAACGACCGCACCCTCTGGGCCAAGATTCGGCGAGATGTGACCTCCTTCCTGCGCAGCGTGTGGGGCAGTGGGGCGCTCTTTGGCGCGACCGAAGACCAGGCCTTCTATGTTAAATGTGATGGTGAACTCAACTCGTCCGACGTGCGCGACATGGGCCAGCTAATTATCGAAGTGGGCATGTCCCCCGTTAAGCCGGCCGAGTTTGTCATCTTCCGTATCAGTCAATGGGCCGGCGCCAACGCGGAGGCCGGTGGTGGGTAAGGTAGCGAAGTGGCGAAGTGGCGAAGCAGCAGAGATATACCTTTGCCGCCTGGCCTACAGCTAGTTTTTTTAAGAGACAACACGCGCCGCGACGAAGCACGATGCATGAAAACCCATCGTCTCTCGTCTGTGGTCCGTGGTCATTTACATAGGAGAGAAACATGGCACGGAATATAGTTGATACCGCCCGTACCGATCCACTTGTTAGTTTTCACTTTGGTGTTGACCTCGGTGGCCGGGCCATTGGGTATTTTACAGAATGCTCAGGCTTAGGCTCAGAAACAGAGATCATCGAGCAAAAAGTGGTAAATGAAAGTGGTCAGGAAGTGGTTCTAAAAGTCCCCGGACGGCTCAAATGGGAAAATATCGTCCTCAAGCGGGGCATTACCGAAAATCTCGATATCTGGGAGTGGCGTAAGGAAGTGACCGATGGTGGTGTGAAGAACGCCCGCCTCAACGGTTCTATCGTTATGTATGACCAGGAGGGAGGAGAGGTAGCCCGCTGGAATTTTGAGCAAGGTTGGCCCGCTAAAGTGACCGGTCCCCAACCGAAAGCAGACAGCAATGAGATTGGCATCGAAGAGATGACCATCTCCCATGAGTATATTGAGCGCGTGAGTTAGCGATACGTGATACGTGATGCGTGATGCGTGATGGGCTTTTCACGCTTCACGTTTCACGTTTCACGCTTTACTTTTTGTTATGTATACAGAATTTGAGTTTACGCTGCCGCAAGGGTATATCGACGAATCGGGTGACGTGCATCGCCACGGCCGTATTCGTCTGGCCACCGCTTTAGATGAAATTGAGCCGATGAGCGACCCGCGTGTTCAGGCCAACAGCTCTTACCTGCCTGTCCTGCTGTTGGGGCGGGTGATTACCCAATTGGGCCAACTGCCCCAGCCTGGCCCGGCCGTCATGGAACGGCTTTTTGCCGCCGACCTGGCCTATCTGAGCGATCTCTACTTGCGGATAAACAGTCCGGCCAGCCTGGTCATGGCCACCATCTGCCCCCACTGGCAGCATCAGTACCAACTGGAAGTGGCGTCGGTGCGGTGATGGATTGTCGG
>JAWOIM010000695.1:0-6396 GCA_046484685.1 Chloroflexota bacterium
CTCGCTCCGCGAGCGAGACCATCCTGTTCGTACCAACAATTTAGGCACTTAAACCTATCCCCGTGGCGGTTCTTCCCATTAACGAAGCCGCAGTGGGGACACATTTGTGAGGTATACGCCGGGTTGACTTGCTCTCGACGGCAGCCCGCCGCCAACGCCTTAAAGTCTGTTCGTTCTTGCAATATCCCGCGTGGCCACAGGCTCACTTGTCGGGACATCTTCTTGCTCTTGGCCTTGCCCCGCAGGTCCAGCTTCTCAGTCACCAGAATGGTGGGCTGACGTAGCCGGAATAGCTGGTTCAAGGCTGTGTTGATTTGTCGTTCTAGTTCGATCTGATTGCGTCGCCGTTGGGCCGTCTGTTTCTTCTGACCCAGATTAAAGCGGCAAATGTTTCGTGCTTTTTGGTGTCGTCCCGTACTTCGACTCCGCTCAGCACAAGTTCGACTGTGCTTCTCGGCCAATTGATACAACTTGTTGCGACGGCGATTCTTAGCCAGAATCCGGTCTGATTCGTAATAGATAAGGTGGCCCAGGCCAGTGCCGTATCGGTTGCCCACTTCATCGGTAAAGACTTCGCTCAGACCGGCGTCAACGGCCACAATTGTTTCGGTGGGTTCTTCTTTTTGGCTGTCTGGCTGCTCTGGTGATGATTGGGCACTGCGTCTGTTGGCAGTAGCCTGTTGCTTGACCGGCTTTATGTCTGCCGTGTAGTGGACTTCGATACGCTGCTTCTGCTCATTCAGGACAATCTGAATGTTGCCCCGAATGACTGTCTGCCCTTTCAGAGGAATCCTAATGCGCTGGCGTGGCACCAGGCTGGTGATTGCCAGGACTTGCGTGCCGCCCGCGCTGACCTTGATATCATACATATCTGGGTCCAGCGTGAAGGCGCGTTCCACCTTGACACAGGGTGGCTTCCCCCGCTGGCGACGCACGACCCGGCGCAGGTAGTTGCGTACCACCTTGCGCTGGCCAGCTTCTAGCTTGAAGTGCCTGGGGATAATGGCCTGCCCGCCGATTAACTGGCCCAACCGGCGCGGGTCTGACAGTATCCAATAAGCATAGCGCATCTGACCGTCAGTCCACCTCGTCTCACCAGGGCCGTTACCGGTCCGGTGTGCGGCTACCAACGGCCTGATTCTCTCGGCCAAAGCCGCCCACTGCTTCTTAACCGTCTCGTAGGCGTCTTTCTGGGCCAGCTTCCACATGCGGGCTGAGACCCCGTGTGGGCTGCGGTAGCCGGCGCGTACCAGCTCATCGCGCAGAGTGCGTTCATTGCGATGGCGGCCAAAGAGGGCATCATCCTGGTAGCAGAGGAGATGCTCCTGCTTTTCTCTGGCGTAGGCTGAGGCTATCTCCCGGATGGCCTCGTATTTGCCTTGATTGAGGGGTTGGCTAATCCGCTTTATCGTCCGCATCGCTTTCTGTCTTTACCAGATCGGTTATTGTTAATCCTTGAGGTTTGTGTATGTGTGTATAGAACACATATTCTAACTCATTTGCATACATTTTCAAGTATTAGTTGTTACTCTATCATACCTGATTTTCAGCCCTGGCAACTGAATGACGCTCTGTGATGGAATCGCTTATAACGTGAATACGCGGCGTATCCCTAAACTGGGAAAATCTGGGCAAAGAAATCAGCCCAAATGGCCAGGATGAGAAACCAGGTGCCAACGAGGATGAGAATGACGCCGCCCCATTGTTTAACCTGGGTCACACCGGCCCGCATGGTGCCAACCAGTCGTTCCTGGGCCGCAGCGATGGCCGCCGCCAGCCCCAACGCCAGCAAGGTAATGACGCCGGCCGCCACGACAAAAGCGACAAAACTGGCGACCGCGCCGCCAGCCGTAAAGGTGATTCCGGCCAGACCGGCCAGGATAGGCCCCGTTCAGCCAAAGCCGGCCAGCAGGTAGCCGAAACCATAAAGCATGTAGCCCCACAGCGACGGCCGTTGCTGTAATTGTGATCGTCTGGGCAGCAGCCGGCTAGCCGCCACAGCGACCCGATCAAAGGGCAGGCGGATCAGCCCCACCTGGGCCAGACCGAGAACAAACAGCCCGACACCAACGACGGCCCGGATAATCCGGCCGGCCATACTGGTAAAAGTCACCTCGGCAAAAAGACGGCCACCGCCCAGAGCAATCAGCCCCCCGGCCAGGATTAGAAAAAGCGTCACGCCCAACGAAAAGGCCAGGGCAAAGCGCAGCACCACCGGCCCGGCTACCTTCTGCCTTCTGCCTTCTTCCCTCTGCCCTCTGCCTTCCGTCTTCTGCCTTCGCCCACCCGTCTGCCGGGCCAACAAGGTTACCAACAACGGAAATGAGCAGGGAGAAAAGAAAGCGGCTACGCCGGCTGCGGCCGCTAAAAGCAGGAGGCTAACCCCGGTAACGGCCGGCAGGTCAAAACGGGGGTAAAGCACGTAACCACTGTATCCGGCCAGGGCCAGGATGACCACGCCAGCGGCCAACAAGAAGTACCAGTATACTTGATCTTGTTGTGATTTTCGTTTAGATGGCATCTTTTCTCTCCAATTTTATACGAATGATAACCAGATTTCGGCCAATCCCAGAACGATTAACAACCCACCCGTTACCAGGTAAAAAGCGGACCGGTAGCGATTGGCCGCCCGAATAATCCAACCGTGAGCTTGTTCACTGGCGGTAGCTGCCAGGATGGGCAAACTGAGGGCTATACCAAATAGAAACAGGGCCACTGCTCCTACCAACCAATTACCCACCAGGACGGTTTGGCCCAATAAAGCCAAAACCAGTGGTGCTAAACAAGCCGATATGTTCAGGCCAAAGAGCATTCCCAGACCAACAGCAGAAGCGTCGCCGGCCCGCGTGTAGCCTCCGCTAAAACTCAGCGCCGGCATAGGCAGCGGTCGGTACCGGCTAACAATGAACACGACGCCTAAGGCCACAATTCCCACACTGACCAACAACTGAAACCACCAGACGAAGTTCTGAACGAGTTGACCCACCAGGCCGATGGTCAGCCCCAGGCCGGTAAGGAACGTGGCCCGGCTAAGGGCAAACAAGGACCATTCCCACA
This sequence comes from Chloroflexota bacterium, assembly GCA_046484685.1. GTDB lineage: Bacteria > Chloroflexota > Anaerolineae > Promineifilales > Promineifilaceae > SLGK01. The sequence goes on from JAWOIM010000695.1 coordinate 3,058, forward strand.
AGCGACGCCGGCGCGATTTTCCGGTAATGTACTTCAAGAACACCAGGTTCACGCCCAACGTGCAGGGGGTGAACGAACCACCCAGACCGGTAACCAGGGCTGTCATCAACAATATGATCATTAGCCTAATCTTCGTTACTGTTGGCCACCGGTTCGGCCGTAATTAATTTGACGACTTTACCTACATTGCCCAAACAGCAGCTACCTTGCGGATTACGAATTTCACAGGCGCAAGTACCGGCCTTGGTGCCCGCCGTGATGCGGGCCACCACGTCCGTTTCGCCGCGTTGGACCAACTCTGCCCGGATGGAACCAGGAGTATGCCGGTAGCAGTAGCACACAAAAACGTCGGCCGCCTCCGGATGCTTTTGGTGGACACGCTCCCGCAAATGGGCCTCGGTGAAAAAGCGATTCTGGGCGTCAAAGTAAACGACGGGACAATCCGAAGTACAGCAGAAACGATAGGCGCTGCTTTCAGCCAACGCTTCCAGGCTAATGGCCAGCATCGCTTTGACGGTTTGGCTGTCTACGCTTTTGCCTTTTTGGCTACAAGAGGGGCAAACGGCCATGATCACTTCTTCTCTTTCCTAGCCTGCTGGCTGACCAGGTGACAGACGCAATTTTTACCGTCCACGTCATCGGTAGGGAAGGTAAGGCCCAGCCGGTGGAGCTGGCGCAGCTCCGTTTCTAGCCGTTTCAGTTCGGCGACGCGCTGCTGTATTTCATCTGCTTTGTGGGTCAGCAACTCCAACACCACACGACAAGGCGCTTCACCCCGGTCGCGCAGGGCCAGAATCTCGGCAATATCGTCGATGAAGAAATCAAGCGCCCGCAAACCGGCCACCAGCCGCAGCCGGTCTACATCGTCTTCCCGGTAGAGCCGGTAACCATTAGGCTGGCGGGTTGGCGGCGGCAGCAGGTCAATGGATTCGTAATAGCGGATAGTGCTAGGTGGTAATCCGGTGCGTTGGGCCAATTCTCGAATTTGCATAACCCTATTGTACACCTTCAAGTTGCTTTAAGGTCAAGGGGGATTATTATTGCGCTCGTGACGTGGTGGGGCGTTCTAAAAACAAGACATCCGATTTCTCAACAGTACAAGAAATCGGATGTCTTAGCGGAACCGTTCACTCTTTTCGGAGACCTGACAGGTTTTTGAGGCTGTCTTTTGCCGCATATCTCTGGAAGCAAACCTGTCACGTCTGAACGTTTACGTCTTAGCAATTCCTTTTAGTTTTTCTTAGCGGGCAAATAGCAATAGCCCGCAATGACGTTTGTTTATTCTGGTTCCGGCTTGAGGCGCATCGAATAGATAACCAGGGCTATGAGCACCAAAATCAGCAGCCCGGTTAGATAAGGGCTCCAGGCCAGAGACATGTAACGGTTAATATTGAGGGCCAGGAACAGGGGATCGAGGATTGTGCCCGTTAGCGCGGCCGAACCACCCATTGAACCAACCAGAACAGTATTGATAGAGCCGATGAAGACGAGAACGGCGCTCCACGCGCTTAAAACAGGGGAATCCCAGAGGGCCGGCCCCACGCGCCAGCGCAAAAAGAGAAACAAGCTCCATGAGCCTAATAAGGCCAATGTCACCAACATTTTATTTTGTGCCAGAACAGTGGTGGTTATGGCTTCACGAGTCCAGGTGCCAAAAAAGCCGGTCAGTCCACTTAAGACCGCCAGACCCAGACCAACGGCCGCAGCCACGTAAGCTATCTGGTCAGCGCCGCTTGCCAGGCGGGGCCACCGTTTACCGGCCAACAAACGCACGGTCACGGCCGCTGCCGCCAGAACTAAAATACCGACATTGGTGCCGCCAAGTAGAACATGCAGAATAGTTCCCATTTGCTTATACCTCCTTATATTTTGAAAGATTTAGAGCCACAACCGTGCCGCCAAACAGAAAGGCAAAACCGCCGATTAAGGTTAACCACCAGTTAAACGACAAACGGCCTTCGCGCAGCTCATGATATTGGGCCGCCTGGGCCATCTTCAAGACAGCCGCGCTGTCTTCCCCATGGCAGTCACGACAAGTGCGAGAGTCTAGCCGCATTTCCGGTGCCCCCGGATGGGCATCGCTGGTCAGCCAATCCCAGGTAATCTGACCTGGATAATACATCGGCAGGGTGGTCCAGGAGATGGCGTTCCAATCGGGTGTCGAACCATCGAAACGTATGGCGCTTATTGCTGCCGGGGTACCGATCCCAACTTTCTGCGGGTGGGAAATATAATGCCAGCGGCTGCCGGTAGCATTCTTGTGAATGGCAAAGCCTACGTTATAGGTTCGTCCCTCGACCAGGGCGTGATCGGTCGTGGGGAAGCCGGTGTCCATCGCCCGGCGTAGCTCCAGCCGCCAGACACCATCGGCCCAACGGCCGTCGGCCGTAATAGAAGCCTGGCTGCCCTCAGGTTGTTGCAAGAAGCGGCGGGGAATGACATCCCCATTCTGCCAATTATGGTCTGGATCAAAGGGCACACTATTGTCTGTAGACAGATAATAGACGTCATCTTGCGTATATTCAAAATTGTTGAGGCGATCCCAGTTCAGAGCGACAAAGCCCACCTGATCCGGGTCAAACATGAATCGAGGCTGCCCGGCGTCACTATCCCAATTTGTGGCGTAGGCGGCTCTGGTGCCGTCGTTATTGCGGAATTCGAGCACATATTGATCATCGGCGTAACCAATTGGACCACCCCGATGTGCCCGCCAGTGCCAGAAATCAAGAAAGACGCCGGCCTCACGCAGCGCTGCTAACTCTTCCGGTGATTTGATCTCATCCCAGGGTGCCTCCCACCATTCGGCGCCAGTACGCGAATCAGCCAGATATTTACGTAGGTCTGTTCGTCCCAGGGTTTCACCCAGCAAAGGATGGGCCGCGATTGTGGCTTCATCCAGTTCATCGTTCAGGAAGCGCATCTGATCGTGACAAGCTGCGTAACAACCCTGGGTGGCAAAGCCTTGCACGGTACCCGGATCAACCAGAAAAGTGAGCCGATCTTCGTAGAGGCCAAATTCCTGGCTGCCTACCGGGCTGGCACCGTGGCGCACCCAGTTTCCATCCTCATAAACCACGATGTCATGATAAAAATAAGCTCTCTCGGCCGGCCATTCAAACAGCCAGAAAACGTCCTGGCCATTGTAGGCAGTTTTTACTTTCAACTCGGTCGTCAACTCCTCAGGAATCCAGACGAGCGAATCGTCAGTCTCCTGTGCTCTGACCGGTGTGATGCTGAATGTCACTGCCAGCAAGCCGAAAAACAACAGTAAGACAACAATTTTTCGCAGCATTTCTTTATCTCCTTGTGTAGGGGTAACGAATGAATGGCAATCACCCA
>JAWOIM010000099.1:0-7580 GCA_046484685.1 Chloroflexota bacterium
CAGCTTATTCCTGTGGCCAACAAGCCGATCCTCTTCCGCGTCATTGAAAGCATTCGCGACGCCGGTATTACCGAAATCGGCATCGTCATTGCCAATACCGGGCAGCAAATCCGTGAGGCCGTGGGGCGCGGGGGCCGGTGGGGCGTTAACATTACCTATATCGAGCAGGATCAGCCGCTTGGTTTGGCCCACGCCGTCAAAATCTCCCGGGATTTTCTGGGGGACGAGCGCTTTGTCATGTTTTTAGGCGACAATGTGATCGAAGGGGGTATCAGCCCGCTCATTGCTCAGTTTGCCGACAGCGAGTGGAACAGCCAGATTGTGCTGACCCGTATCGAAGATCCGCGCCAATATGGAGTGGCCGAGTTGGGCGAAGACGGCCGTATTATTCGCCTTGTTGAAAAACCGAAAGAACCGCCCAGCGACCTGGCCCTGGTCGGCATTTATATGTTCGACCATCATATTTTTGAGGCCGCGGAGGCCATTACTCCTTCCTGGCGCGGCGAATTGGAAATCACCGATGCCATTCAGTGGCTCATTGAAAATGGCTACACCGTCCATCCCTATGTTCATCGGGGCTGGTGGATCGATACCGGCAAGCGGGAAGATATGCTGGAAGCCAATGACCTGGTGCTGGAAGAGATTGATTATGTCATAGAAGGGTACGTGGACCGGGACAGTCAGGTCGGCCGGCGCGTCACCATTCAGCGCGGAGCCGAAATCGTCAACAGCGTGGTGCGCGGTCCCTCTATCATTGGTGAAAATGCCCGCATTGTCAACAGCTATGTCGGCCCTTTCACCAGCATCGGTCATGATGTGGTTATAGAAGACAGCGAAATTGAACATTCGATGGTCCTGGAAAACAGCCGCATTCAGAACATTGCCGCCCGGATTCAGGACAGCTTAATCGGCCGTAATGTGACCATTAGCCGTTCTCCCATTAAACCCAAAGCCCACAAACTGACGCTGGGCGATAATAGTCAGGTGGGGATATTGTAGCAAAGTAGCGAGGTGGCAAAGTAAAGCCCCTACTTCGCCACCTCGCCACTTGGCTACCTCGCATTATGAAAGCATTATTACAACGAGTCTCCTACGCCGGCGTGACGGTAGATGGGAAGAGTGTGGGCCAGATTGAACGCGGCTTTTGCGTGTTACTCGGTGTCACCCACAGCGATACCGAGGCCGAGGCTGAGTGGATCGCTAATAAAATTGCCGGTTTGCGCCTGTTTGAGGATGAAGCTGGTAAAATGAATCTTGCTCTGGCCGACGTAGGCGGAGCGGTGCTGGTAATCAGCCAGTTTACCCTGTATGGGGATGCGCGGAAGGGAAGACGGCCCTCTTTCACCGCCGCCGCCCCACCCGAACAGGCCCAACCACTGGTTGATTACCTGATTGATCAACTGCGCCGGCAAGGGTTGACCGTGGCCACCGGCCTTTTTGGGGCTATGATGCAAGTGGAAATTCATAATGAGGGCCCCGTCACGTTGATGATAGAACGATGACAGCTATTCACCATTGGGATTGTGTGTTGCAAGACGACCATACGATTCCTTGCTGCGCTGCTAAGCGTTTACCTACCTTGACAATAGAACACAGATTTCACGGATTTCACGGATGTTCGCGGATAAAACAAGAAAAAATCCGTGTTTATCCGCTTCATCCGCGTTTATCTGCGTTCTATTCTATGCACAACTGACCGCCTACCTGCGCCGTTTGTTAAAATATAGAAGGTGTTATTTAAACAATGTTCATGAAGAAAATTAGCTTACTGTTTTCCTTTTTAGCGGTATTATTACTCCTGGGTTGCGGCACGCCAGCCGCACCAGACCCCACCCCGGTTGTGGAAGCGGTGGCCGAACAGCCCACCTCCACATCTGCCCCCACCCATACGGCCGTTCCTACCGAAATCGGTGAGACACCAACGGCGACGGCCGTTGCTGAGCCGGCCACCCCGACACCCCTGCCCGCAGCCACAACAGGTATAACCGAAACGGCCGTGGTCACAGCAACGGCTGTGGTCACAGCAACGACCCCTATCACTCCCACCGGCACCCTGACAGCCACAACAGAAGAAGATTCCGAGGCGGCTGACGCCGAACCGACGCTGGCTGCGCCGCCCCCCAGTAGCGGTGTCACTCACCCCCCCTACGAACCCAGCGAATGTGGTGAACGTTACCCTTGTGGCGATGATCGTGCCGGTTGGGAAGCCCGTATTCGTGTACCCGACGGCTTTTCGGTGGAATATGTGGCCCGCCTGGATGGCCAGCCGACCGTTCTCGATGTTGGCCCCGATGGCCAGCTTTACATTGCCGCCATGAACGGCACTATTTACCGGATGGATGCGGCTGGCAATGTCAGCGTCTATGCTACCGGTTTCACTGTGCCTACAGGCCTGGCCTTTCAACCCGGCACCAACCGTCTCTATGTTTCTGACCGGGCTGTCAACCGGGGTATCGATGGCGAGTCTCGCATTTCTTACGTCCAGGGCGGAGCGACTACCACCATTATTCGCGGCTTGCCTTGCTGCTATACCGGCTACCATGCGGCCAACGGCATCGCTTTTGGTCCCGATGGCTTTGGCTATGTGGGCGTTGGCTCCCGCGCCGACCACGGCGAAATTCTGGAAGGCCCCAATGCCGGTGAGCAAGATATGGATCTTCATCCTTACGAAGCCACTATTCTGCGCTTTAGCCCCGACGGCGGCCAGGTTGACGTTTACGCTCGAGGGTTTCGCAACCCTTACAGCCTGGCCTGGGATGCCAACGGCACTCTTTATACGGCCGATAACAGCCCTGACTATAATCCACCCGAAGAATTTCATCGCGTGGTTCCCGGCGGCGAACATGGGTATCCCTGGTATGATTGTGCCGTTTGTTTTAGTCCGCCGCCCGGCGTCACCGTTATTCCTCCCACCTATACCTTTATTCCCAACAGTGCGCCCACCGGGGTAACTGCTTATTTAGCGAACCAATTCCCTGGCTACTACAACAGCATTTTTGTGGCTTTGTGGAGCGCTTTTCCCGGCGCACAAAAAATTGTACGCATGGCTCCCGGCGGCAGCAGCGGCAGTAACTTTGCCACCGGTTTTGCCGCCCCCATTGATATGGCCGTAGCTCCCGACGGCAGTCTCTACGTGGCTGACTGGGCGACGCATATTATCTTTCGTATTAGTTATACAGGATCGTGAGGCGTGAAACGTGATGGCAAAGCCTGTCATACTTCACTTCTCGCTTGTCACATAATATGACCACACATACCATCCACACCAACCTCCAGGCTGTTCAGCAGCAAATTGCGGCTGCGGCTCATCATGCCGGCCGCAGCCCTGAGGAGATCACGCTGGTGGCCATTACCAAAACCTGGCCGACGGCGACAGTAACGGCCGCTTACCAGGCCGGTATTCGTCATGTGGGCGAAAATCGGGTCGAAGAAATGGCTGCCAAGCAGGGTGAGGTAGCGGCCGAGCTGGGAAATTCATCAGGGTTGATTTGGCACTTTGTGGGCGCCTTGCAAAGCCGCCAAACCGACATTGTAGCCGATCATGCCGATTGTTTTCATGCCCTGGATCGGCTAAAAATTGCGCGGCGGCTGTCGCAGCGGCTGGTGAAAAACGGCCGTACCCTGCCCTGTTTTGTCCAGGTCAACGTCTCTGGTGAAGGCAGCAAATCCGGCTTTAACGCCGATAATTGGGAGAAAGATGCCCGCCAGCATCAACAGTTGATCAAGACCTTGTATCAGATCTCCTCGCTGCCTGGCCTCCAGCTAATTGGCCTGATGACGATGGCGCCCTGGCAGGTAGAGGAAGAGGTTATCCGTTCTGTTTTTCGGCGCACCCGTGCCTTGCACGACTGGCTTCGGTCCCAACTGCCCGACCTGAAGTTGAGGCAGCTTTCTATGGGCATGACTGACGATTTTCCAATAGCTATTGAAGAAGGGGCCACGCATGTGAGAATCGGCCGTGCCCTTTTTGGCGAAAGAGATATTTATTGATAGTGGACCATGGACGATGGACCACAGACCATGGTCCATCGTCCATGATCTATTTTAGGAGAAACACATGGCATTACTCATCACCCTCATCAACGCCCTCTATTACCTGTTCTTTATTTTGTTATTGGGCCGCATTATTTTTTCCTGGGTACAGGTCAGCCCTTACCATCCCACCTGGGGATCCCTTTTCCGTCTCACTTATGAGACAACGGAACCGATTTTGGCTCCGGTGCGCAACCTGATGCCGCCCATGGGTGGCCTGGACCTCAGCCCGATTATTGTGCTGCTGCTGGTCGGAGCGCTGCGCTCAATTTTGATCGGTTTGCTCATTTGATCAGATCTGTAGTGACCCAATTATGACTTGTTAGTTATGTTTCGCTGTGCCGGTTTACTGCTTTTTTTGCTCTTGATTGGCTGTCGCGGCCAGGTCGGGTTATCCACCCCCACACCGGCTCCGACAGCCACACCTATCATTATTGTTGCTACGCCGACTCCCCTGCCGGATGACTTTCTGGTTCCCATTGTGGCCGAAGAGGAGCTGATCGCCAACCTGTATGAGCAGGCCAGCCCGTCAGTTGTCCATATTACCACACGAGTCATTACCATGAGCTTTTTCTTTGGTCCGTCTGCCAGCGAAGGCACCGGCTCCGGTTTTGTTTGGGATGAGGTAGGTCATATTGTCACCAACTACCACGTCATCCAAAACGCTGACAGCATTGAGGTGAAGCTGGCCGATGACGAAGTGGTGCCGGCCGTGGTGGTGGGTATTGATCCGCCGAATGATCTGGCCGTCCTTAAAGTCGATTTGCCTCCCGACCGCTTGCAGCCGCTGGCATTGGGGGAGTCAGCCAGCCTGCGTGTGGGGCAGCGGGCCATCGCCATCGGCAATCCGTTTGGCCTGGACCGAACATTGACAGTAGGCGTGGTGAGTGCGTTGGGACGGCCGTTGCAAATCGACCGCGATGCCTATATCTTCAACGTTATCCAGACCGACGCCGCCATCAACCCCGGTAATTCCGGCGGGCCGTTGTTGAATTCACGCGGTGAGGTGATTGGGGTCAATACGGCCGTACGCCAGGATGCTCAGGGGATTGGCTTTGCCGTCCACATTGACACCGTGCGTCGTGTAGTGCCGGTGCTGATCAAGCAGGGACGTTATCCTCATCCCTGGCTGGGGATGCTGGGCTATTCTATTACACCTGATCTGGCCCGCACGCTCGATTTGCCGGTAGAGCAAGGCGTGTTGGTGGCCCAATTATACCGGGACGGTCCGGCCGTGGCTGCCGGTATTCAGGGGGCACAGGAGCAGGTCATTATCGGCAACCGACGTGTTTTGATTGGCGGCGATATTATCACAGCCATCGATGGTGTGCCCGTTGTTAGCTGGAACAGCCTGACGGAATATTTGTCGCTTAACACTCAGGCCGGTGAAGTCGTTACCCTGACGCTGCTGCGAAACGGCCGTGAACTGCAGGTAGACCTAACCCTGGCCCCGCAACCGGATTAGGTCAGTCAGTAGCTCAACAAATAAAAATCTGTCTAATCCGTTTTATCCGTGGTTAATAATTCTAGCGCAAACCAGTCAACTGCCGTGCAATGACCAGCCGTTGAATTTCGCTGGTCCCTTCATAAATTTCTGTGATTTTGGCGTCACGATAGTAGCGTTCTAGCGGCATTTCCCGGCTGTAGCCCATACCGCCATGAATCTGGACCGCTTCTTTGGCACAGTAGTTGGCCGTCTCGCTGGCTACCAGCTTGGCCATGCTCGACTCCATTGTATACCGTTCGCCTGTGGCCTTGTTGCGGTTTTTGGCCAGACAGGCCTGGTAAATGAGCAGCCGGCTGGCTTCTACTTGACACTTCATATCGGCCAACTTTTGCTGAATCATCTGGAACTGGCCGATTTTTTGGCCAAACGCTTCTCGTTCCTGAGCATATTTGATGCTGGCTTCCAGGCAGGCTTCGGCAATGCCCAACGCCTGGGCCGCAATGCCGATCCGGCCGGCGTCCAGCACTGTCATGGCGATTTTGAAGCCTTCCCCTTCCTGCCCGATCCGGTTCTCTACCGGGCATTCATAATTGTCAAAGATGATTTCGCTGGTGGCGCTGGCCCGGATGCCCATTTTCGGCTCAGGTTTGCCCCGCTCAAATCCAGGCTGGTCGGTTTTGATCATGAAAGCGGTGATGCCGTTGTGCTTCTTTTCCGGCTGCGTCATGGTGAAGAGGAGAATGAAGTCGGCGTAGGGGGCGGAGGTGACCCAGGATTTACGGCCGTTTATCACATAATGGCTCCCCGCTTCATTCAACACCGCCCGGCTCTTCATCGTGCCCGCGTCACTGCCGCTCATCGGCTCCGTCAAACTGTAGGCCCCAATCTTTTCCCCTCGTGCCACGGGAGCCATGTAGTTTTGTTTTTGCTCCTCCGTACCAAATTTAATCAGGGCGTAGTTAAAGAGCGAATTGTTGACCGACATCACGGTACCGTGGCTGGCGTCAACCTTGCAAATTTCTGTCAGGGCCAGGGCATAAGCCAGCGTGTCCATGCCCGCGCCGTCATATTCTTCCGGTACCTCGATGCCCATAAAGCCCAACTGCCCCATCTGGCGCACCGTGTCGATGGGGAATTCGCCCGTTTCGTCGTGGTGTTCGGCAATGGGGGCAATCGACTTTTGGGCAAAGTCGCGGGCGGCCTGCTGAATCATGCGGTGCTCTTCGGTGATAAAGTCAAACATGGATTTTCCTCCAGTGAGTGTGGATGATTTAAAGATTTTGGTTCTATTAGAGTGCGGCGTGAAGCGTGAAACCCTTCAACTGCGTTCAGGGCAAGCTGTGATGCGTGATGTCTATCTGGTCACGTTTCACGATATACCAAGTCTCTGAATTCTCAGAGGTTAATTGTAACATTGACCGGTAACTTTGGCTATGTAAGACAAGTGCAAGGGGGAATTGATTGTGGATTGAAGTGATGGAAAACGAAGGACGGAAGACGGATGGAGATTTCCTCCGTCCTCCGTCTTTCGTCCTCGGTCTAATCTTGTAGATGCATGTGGAACGGCGGGTTAAATGCTTCCGGCTGCTCCAGGTAGGGAGAATGGCCGGCGTCGGCGATGATGACCTCCTCATAGGTGCCGCCGTTAGCCGCGTACTGGTCTAGTACGGCCCGGGTTTGTTGCAGCATCGGCTGGGGCGGGCATTCTTCAACGCCGGGATAGCCGGGCACGGCTCCCATGGCTCCCAGCGCGGCCAGATCAAACATGGCATAGTCAGACACAATCAAATCATCCGCGCCCCTGATCCATAAGATGGGCGGTTTGGGATCAATGTCGGCCAGGCCGCTGGCGTCGAAATATTTGCGGTTGAAGGCGGGCAAAACGCCGCTTGTGCCCGGCGCGGCCCCTGGCCAGTTGTCCGACGGCACAAAGCTGCCCGGATACCAGTTATCGCCCACTTTGGTCGTCAGCATCGAGCTGAGCAGTTCTTCCTCCCGCTTAGGGATAAAAGGTGGCTTGAAGTAGAACTGGCGCAGCACGTTGATGGGGGCCATCGGGTTGTCGGCGCTGCGTTCGCCGGCAGCCAAGAGCTGTACAAAT
>JAWOIM010000707.1:0-4593 GCA_046484685.1 Chloroflexota bacterium
CTGGTCGTAATCTCCAGCGGCGCAATCTCGATAAGGAGTGTTTTGGGTGACTCAAAGACACCGATATTGTCTACAGACCAATATCTGACCGTGTTTATGCCATCATCGGCAATAACAAACGGTTCCGTATAGGTTTGTGTGGGGCCGTCATTGATGCTACCTATTACAGCATCAACCGTGAAACCATCGGTAGCCGTGGCCGACAGCGTAACCGTTACCGGGCCTGGGAATATGCCTTGGGCATCCGGGAAAGGGTTGACTGTAGCTGTTGTCACCGGCGGCGGGTGGACGAATTGCAGGACTATGATCATCGATCTATCAGAATCAACAGTGACATTGGAGATGTTAAATGTTGCAAACGGAGTACCCTCTGGCGGTGTGGCAGTGAAAGCATAAGGAGTGGTATGGGTGGAGAAGAGCCACAACGTGACGTTGCCCTCTGCGTTGGTGAATTGAGGGCTACCGTAGTAACTCCATCCGCTTGCAGACAGGTCAGCCAGGGAGAGATTAGGGTTATTAGGCCCATTTGTAGTGATGCCGACATTGGCAACCGGATTTCCGGTGGGATCCTGAACATGAACCTCCACACGCTTGACCGGCAAAGTCAGGTCCAGGTAGGTATCCTCGATTAAAGAAAAATCGAATTGGGTGGTCCGGATGACATAGTACCAGGGAGCATTGACCGCGACATTGTTTCTATTAACCTGAAGCATGTAATCACCTGCGGCTGACTGAAGGGAATAGTTGCCTTGCGCATCGGTTGTGGTAGAAGTGCCAGAACCACCACCAGCCGGAGATAGTGTGACATTCTGACCAGGTATCCCGTTACCCAATGCGTCTAATACCTGGCCACTCAGCGTTACTATTCCTGCCGGGACCAAAACAAAATCCAGATTCTTATCGCTATTAATTACCTGGTTGAAAGCAGTCGCTTCCCCAAACCCACTACCTGTCGGTGGCGTCACCCGGATATTGTATGTGCCGCTCTCAATAGAAAGCACGTAGTTGCCGCCTGCGTCGGTGGTTGCACTGGCCAGCACGTTGTCTGTGGCTGGATCCAATACCTCTACCAAAACGTCTGCCAGCGGGCTGTCGGATTGATTGGTTACTTTGCCATACAATTGGAAAGTGGCCGCAGCAGCAATATTGCTCCACATAATGGCCAGAACGAGTGCCAGAACAAAACCTGCGCCAAGTCTCATCTCTTTTTTCATCATTATCGCTCCTATAAATGGGCAACAAAGGCAAAGATCCCTTTGCTGAATTGAGTAAAGGGCCGCCCCAGGGGTATGATGGGTGCTGGCTTGTTTGGGGTTAACCGTTATTTGACTTTAAGCTCGAAAAGACATTCTGTTGGAACAATTCATCTGAGAATATCTGACTCGAATAGATACGACTGCCACCAGTTTACCACAGGCGGCCGGGTAAAAGTGCCGAAAAAATCCCATAAAAGTGCCGGATTTGTCTTGAGTGTTGGTCTGGGAACTGGTACAATGAGGAGTGTTCCAAGCAAAGATTAGTCAGACAGGGGGATACCATTGGCAGGGAAAGGTACGCCACCAGTTAATCGCAAGTCTGTTCGCCAGGTATTGAAGGCATGGCACCGGGCCGCTGTTCTCGGTGATCATCCGCTGGCACAACTGCGCGTCGTCGCCAGCCAGCGGCAGGAATCAGGGTATGCTAACAGTGCCTCCGGTCGCGGCACGGCCCTGCGCCATGTGTTGCGAGAGGCCCTCAGTAAAATAAAACCGGCCGAAGGAGAACCGCCAGACAATACCCATAGGGGCTGGCGTTTTTACCTCGTTTTGTACAAGCAATATATCCAAAACTGCTCTCCCGATGAAGTTGCTGAAGAACTGGGCGTCGCCCGCAGCACCTACCACCATATCCAGGCAGCGGCCCTGGACACGCTGGCCGATATTTTATGGGAGATGGAACAGTGCCATGCGGCTGACGCTGACCCCCAACCGGCAGGTGATCAAAAACCTCCGGTCTTTTTAGCCCCACCAGGCCCACCATACGCCCTGGTCGGCCGTGAAGCTGTAACGACCTCATTAAAGGAGCGGCTTTTTGCTCGGGAAAGCCAGGCGCTGGTTGGCCTGCCGGGCGTGGGTAAAAGTGCGCTGGCTATCGCCCTGGCTCACGATGAGGAAGTATTTTCCCGTTTTCCTGATGGACTGCTGTGGGCCGCTCTAGGACAAGATGCCAATTTGGCGTCAGTTCTGGACCTATGGGCAACAGCCCTGGACATATCGCCCAAGACAATGGATCAATCAGGGGGAATAGAGGCCCTGAGTCAGGCCATTCATATAGCTATCGGCTTGCGCCGTATGCTATTGATCATCGACGACGCCTGGAATGCAGAAGCGGCCTTGACCTTTCGGCTAGGTGGACCTAATTGCGCTCATTTGGTTACCACTCGCCTGCGCGAGGTAGCTGTACGCTTTGCCGGGAGTAGATCAATGCGGGTGCAGGAATTACGTGAAGAAGATAGCATGGCGCTGCTGGCACAAGTAGCACCACACCTGGTAAAAACGGCCCCCCAAGCGGCTCGTGAACTGGTGCAACTGGTAGGTGGGCTGCCGTTAGGACTGGTCTTGCTCGGCACTTTCTTGCACATCGAATCCCATCGGCATCCCGTTGACTATTTACCGACCGTTCTTGAGCGCCTGCGTCAGCCTGAGGAGCGGTTGGCAATCTCTCAGTTGTCAGGATCGCTTGACCGCCATCCCAGTCTGCCTCCAAAACGGCCGTTATCGTTGAAGACAGTAATTGAGATCAGCATACAGGCCATGGATGAACCGAGCCGTCGGGCACTGCGGGCATTGTCAGCGCTGCCAACCAAACCCGGCACTTTTTCGCTTGCGGAAGCGCAGTCGGCAACGGCCGTTACTATCGAGGCGCTGAGTGCATTGCTAAACCATAACCTGCTGGCGCAGAACGAAGCGGGCCGGTATGCACTCCACCCGGTCGTGGCCGACTTTGCCCGCACGTGGCTAAAAGAATGATAACGCTTGTAGCGGGATAGAAGATGCAGTCCACTCGATTCTGTATCATTTATTACCCTGCGCCCCTGGCCGACGAAGCAAAGCCGTGGAGATAGATGAGACGGGTCATTTTAGGTCAACCGAACAGGTGAGTGACTGTCAGGCCATGTCCTTTGTTTGCCTCAGGCAATTATAGGCAAAAACGGCCGTTTGCTAAACCCTGCCATTGTTCCTGACTCTGGCATTACATCTATTACTGTGGCCGCACGCTGTTGTGATAGACAATGGTACCGGTTGCGAAATGGTTCGCGATCTATTGACCTCTAGTAATGTAAGGAGTCTTACGATGATAGCAACAACAATTTTCCCTGGTCGCTACGTCCAGGGTTACGAGGCCATCAAGCGGCTTGGCCCGGAAGCGGCCCGCTTTGGCCAACAACTATTTCTCATTGCCGACCCGTTCGCCTACGACGAGCTACTGCCTGGCTTTCAGGCCAAACTAGAAGAATCGGTCTCTGTCACCGTTGAACGCTTTGGCGGTGAATGTTCCGACGAAGAAATTGAGCGCCTCACGGCGGTCGTAAAAGAAGCCGGTAGCCAGGTTGTGGTTGGACTGGGCGGAGGCAAGGCCCTGGACACGGCCAAAGCAGTGGCTTACACGGCCGACCTGCCGGTTATCATTGTGCCCACCATTGCCTCGACCGATGCCCCAACCAGCGCCCTCTCGGTTATCTATACACCAGAAGGCATCTTTAAACGCTACCTGATTCTGCCCCACAACCCCAACGTGGTCCTGGTAGACACGCGCATTATTGCCCAAGCTCCGGTCCGTTTCCTAGTGGCCGGCATTGGCGACGCCCTTTCCACCTGGTTTGAGGCCGACGCCTGCGAGCGCAACTATGCCGGCAACATGACCGGTGATGTTGGCTCAATGACCGCCTACGCCCTCTCCCGACTCTGTTACGAAACGTTGTTAGAGTACGGTGTGGCGGCTAAGATTTCCTGTGAGGCGGGCGTCGTCACCCCGGCCCTGGAACATATCGTGGAAGCCAATACGCTGTTGAGCGGTCTGGGCTTTGAGAGCGGCGGTCTGGCCTCTTGCCATGCCCTTCACAACGGACTGACTACGCTGGAAGAAACCCACCACTACTGGCACGGTGAAAAAGTCACCATTGGGGTGCTAGCTTCCCTATTCCTGACGGACAAACCGGCCGACCTGATTGACGAAGTGTATACGCTCTGCGAGGCGGTTGGCTTGCCCACCACCCTGGCCGACATTGGTCTGGCAGTAGTCAGTGACGAGGCGTTGCTGGGCGTGGCCGAGGCCGCCTGTGCCGAAGGTGAAACGATTCACAACGAGCCAATCCCGGTCACGCCGGCGATGGTCTTTGCGGCCCTGAAAGCGGCCGATGCCGAAGGACGGCGGCGGCAAAATCTGTAACCTTCAACCGAAGTAAAAAAATGAATAGACGGCTGCTGTTTACGAAAAACTGGCCAGTATACCTGTGTCCGGTATCAGTTTATGACGGGAATCATTTTTGTAATCTTTGGCTATCACATCTTTTAGCTGAATACTAAGCACACCTGATGAATCAGGTTTTTCCCC
>JAWOIM010000309.1:0-3724 GCA_046484685.1 Chloroflexota bacterium
TTGCAAATGGGTCAATTCAATCATACATTTATCGTCCCTCGTCTATGGTCCATACGTGTCAACTTTAAGGTACAGACCTGACAGGTTTGGGCAAGCGCTCTCGACTGACAACAGCTATTCGGAAACCTGTCAGGTCTTAGGTTGACAGTTCAAACCAGAGCGCCTGGCCCGGCTCAAGGGAAAAGGGCTGGTTGAGCCGGTAAACAGCCTCGCTAAACTGGTCGCTGAGGCGCTCGTGGGCTGTGGGTAAGTGAACAGTTCCGGTCTGAGGATGGCGGCAGTCGTGGTTGACCACCAGCGCCAGTGCCGGCCGTTGGTCATGGTCCGTGCGTATAAGGGCCTGGATATGGATGTTGTCGCTGCTGTCTACCAGGCGCAGGCTGCCCGGCTCTGCCCGGCGCAGCAGCGATTGGTAACGCCGGTGCAGGTGCAGGGTGTGCCGCCAGTAGGCGGTTAAATTGTCCGCATCTTCGGTCCAGGTGAAAGGGATGGTCGTGAACAGGGGCAGATCCTCGGCCGTATAACGGCCGTGTTCCCCCGGCGCAAAGCCCACTCCTGTATTAACCGGCCGCGTCTCGCCAAACTCTACCCCGTTATGGACAAAGGGGAGGGCGGGCAAAAAGGCGGCCAGGGCGGCCCCATAGCGCACAAAGGCCGCGCCGCCGGGCCGGGCTGCCGCCCGGGGAGAGTTGTGGCTTTCGGGTGCGCCAAAAAAGGGAATAGGGGTTCCTGCCTGAGCCAGGTCGGCCAGAAAGGCCCGCATATCGGCCGTTGTGGCCAGTTGGGAGAGCAGACTGCCGATGACCGCGTTGTAGCCTTCTTCCCGGCTTTCGGCGGCAATGGTGAAATTTTCTTTCCAAAAGGCAAAGGAGGGGTTGACCTGGCGCGTGGCGGCAATAATTTGCTCGATCAGCGGCCGGGGCAGAGCGTGGCCCATATCGACCATGGCCCCATCAATGCCAAACTGACGCTGGTAATGGGGAATGATGGCCACAATCTGCTGCCACAGGTCGGCTACCCGCTGTGGGGGCCGGGCCAGCCGCTCATCATAGAAGCGCAGCGTGTTGTAGGCCATATAGTTAAAATCGGGATGGTCGTAGAGGCGCAGGTAGGTAACGTCGTGCCAGGCCGGCTGCTGATCCAGCGGCCAGTCAGAAAAAGCACCGGGAATACGGCCGTATCGTCCATCTTCATAACGGGCCAGCCAACGGCCGTTTTCATCATTCACTTCGATCACCGCCTCCGGCCGGGGCGGGGGCAAAAACATGGCCCGGTAGCCGGCCGAAGGGGGTCGCATCGCGGTATACGGCCGCTGCTCAATCTGCTGTAAAATCTGTTCTCCCTCCGCTTCAGAGAAGAGCGGCATACCGAACTGGGTTTCATCCTGGGAGCCGGGTGGCCGGTCAGGCAGAGCGGCATCGATCCAGTAAAACCAGTGGGGATGGCTTTGCACCCAGTCGGCGTCCCGGCTGGCGGTTCGGAAGATAAACTCCATGACCACCCGCAGCCCCAGATGGTGGGCCGCTTCTACAAAGGCGGCAAACTCCGCCTCCGCCCCCAGCCCCAGCCCCGGCTCGGCCAGGGTTTCATCCAGCCGGTACTGGTTGCGCACGGCATAAGGAGAGCCATCTACCCCTTTGCGCTGCTGCCGGCCCACGGCCGTTATGGGCAGCAGATGAATGGTGTTGCAGCCTAACTCTTTAATGTAGGGCAGCAGCAGCAGGCTTTTCATGAAGGTGCCCGTCTCGCGGAAGCCGGCTGCATTGGGTCGCCCCAGCAGGCCGTCCCCATCATGGTCAAAGGCGGTCCCATTGCGCACCAGTAAATTATAGGCAATCGCTACCGTGGTCCAGTCAGGCATGGTGGGGCCACCGGCTGTTTGCTGGCCGCAGCAGGGCACGGCCGGCTGTGCCAGAATGGCCTCCACCTGAGCCAACCAAAGCTGGTAGGGGTTGGCAATGGCCACCGCCGCCGGGTCCCGCTCAATTCCCAGCCAGCGACCGGGGATTGAGTAGCGTTGGTCTGGGGGAGAAAGGGAGAATTCGGCCGTTTTCTGGCGCAGCCGTTCTTGCAGTCGGGTCAAACTTATCATGGGCCTTATTATAACGTGGAATGGGGGAAAAACGTGAAACGTGAAACGTGATGCGTAAAACGTGATGCGTGATGCGTGAAACGTGATGCGTGAAACGTGATGCGTGATGCGTAAAACGTAACTAGAGAGAATTGCGGTGGGCAGCCAGACCCCATTTCCCATTTTCTCAAGTGGGCAATCAAGGATATACTTGTTAACGGAAAACGAGAAACGAGAAACGGATAACCGATAACCGATAACAAACCTTATGAGCCAACAAACTTCCTTGCTGCTGCCCCCTGAGTTCTTGCCCCCGGATTATGAGGGTGGCTCTATTGCCAATGTGCCGGCCACCATTGCCGCGCTGCTCCAGGTTCCTTTTAGCGGTCTGCCGCCCCTGCCCGATCCGCTGTGGCAGCCGTTGGGCAGCGACATCCGGCGTGTGGTGGTCGTTATCCTGGACGCCCTGGGCCAAAATCTGCTGGAAAAAGAAGCGGACAATCTGGCCCCTTACCTGGCAGAAACGGCCGTACGCAGCCGGCTTACCTCCATCTTTCCTTCTACTACCGTGGCTGCGCTCAGCAGCCTGTGGACCGGCAGCGCACCTGCCCAACACGGACTGGCCGGCCTTTATCTGCTCTTCCCGGAGTATGGCACCATTGGCCAGATGCTCAACTTTAGCCCTGTTTTTGGCCAATATCCGGACGCCCTGGTAGAGGCGGGGATGAAGCCGGAAGCGTATTTGCAAACGCCCGGCCTGGCGCAGCAGTTGGCCGCCGGTGGTGTGCCCACCTATGCTTTTAAGGGGGCGGCCATTGTCAACTCGGCCCTTAGCCAGATGCACGGGCGCGGCGTGGCCGGCAGCGTTGGCGCTTGGAGCATGGCCGATATGATGGTCGAAGTCGGCCGTATGTTGGAAGACAAAGCGGGGGAACCATTGTATATCAATGCCTACTGGCCCACTATTGATACCATTGCCCATATGCGTGGTTGGAATGAACCGCATACGGCCGTTGAGTTCCATATGCTCTGGCAGCAAATTCACCAGACGCTGCGTCAGAGCCTCAGCCCGGCCGCCCGCCGCCATACCGCCCTCCTTATTGTAGCCGACCACGGGCAGACGGTTTGTCCGCCGGCCCACCATATTTACCTGGCCGACCATCCTGAACTGAATGAAATGCTGCTGATGCGGCCGGCCGGGGAGCCGCGTGTAGCTTATTTGTACGCCAAACAGGGGCGGGTAGAAGATGTAGTAGCGTATGTCAATGAAAATCTGAGCCATGCGGCCCTGGCCGTGCCCACGCCTGAGGCCCTGGCCGCCGGCTGGTTCGGCCCGCCTCCCTATGCCGCCCAACTGGACAACCGGTTGGGGGATGTGGTTTTGATTATGCGTCACAACTACCTGTTTGTGTATCCGGAAGACAAAGAGTTAGTGGAGCGATTGTGCGGCTGGCACGGCGGCATGACCCACGCCGAGATGAGCGTTCCCTGGCTGGGCTTTCGTCTGGATGGGTGAGACCGGTGACCCGTAATCGGTGACCCGTAATCGGTAATCCGTTTTCCGTTTACCGTTTACCGTACGCGAAGCGGTCGCGCAGCGACATTACCGATTACCGGTTCCAGCGTCATATTGCGGTACTATATCCGCCATGC
>JAWOIM010000400.1:0-2553 GCA_046484685.1 Chloroflexota bacterium
AACTCTCACCACAGAGGGCACAGAGAACACAGAGTTTTTCTCTTTTGCTCTGTGCCCTCCGTGTTCTCTGTGGTGCAAAAATTAACACTGTAGTGCGTAGGGGGGGCGTTACGCACTACCCATTATAAAAATTCTCCTCCATCAATAGGAAGGGTCACGCCGGTCAGGAAATCCTGGCGCAGCAGATGGAGGACGTTCTGAGCCACGATTTGGGTATTACCCGGCCGGCGTAAGGGAATACGTTCGGCGGCAAGCTGCTGTAAATAAGCGTCGCCGGCACCAGGTGGGGGCAGAATGGCCCCCAGGGCCACGCCGTTGACGGTGATGCGCGGGGCCAACTCGTGGGCCAGCATGGCGGTCATTTGACTCAAACCACCTTTGGTCAGCCGGTAGACAAAATGGTCGGGCAGCGGCCGGTTCAGCCGGGCGTCGTTGATATTGATAATTTTACCCGATTGGTCAGGCGGAAGCTGCTGTACAAAGGCCTGGCTCAGCAAAAAGGGGGCCTGCAAGTTAATGGCAAACAATTTCTGCCACAGAGTAGGATCGGTGTGGCTGAAGCTGTCTTCTTCAAGGAATAGGGCGGCGTTGTTGATGAGAATGTCCACCTGGCCCAAGATGGCCACGGCCTGGGGGATGATCTGCCGGGTGGCGGCCTGATCAGCGAGGTCGGCGCTAAAAACGGCCGTTTTCACCCCAAACCGTTCTGCCGCCGCCGCTGTTTCCTGGGCCGGTTGGGCGGAACGGCCGTAATGGATAAAGACATGACAGCCCGCCTCGGCCAAGGCCAACGTCAGCGCCCGCCCTATGCGTACCGCGCCACCGGTAACAACGGCTACTTTACCTTGTAATTCCATACCAGGCTCCTATAAAAATGGACGATAGACGATGGCCCCTGATTAAATCAGGGGTGGACGATGGATTGTGGTGCGTCCATGTTGAACTCCTAAACTAATTGGGAATTGTGAACGGGCTGTTCCCTCTTCACTGAATACCGTACGCGAAGCGGTCGCGCAGCGACATTACCGATTACAGATTACCGGTCACGGATCACGGCCCACTGCTGCCATCCAGCGCCTTGCCGTGCCGCGTATGGGCCGGATGCACCAGGTCGATAAATTCCGGCAGGCTGGTGGTATAGCGCACGCGCATCCGCCGCCATTCGTAGCGGTCATCAAACCCATTCCAGCGACCGCCGAGGGTCGTTACCGATCCCCAAAAGTCCAGTTCGCGCAAAATTTGAATCGTGTTCTCGTCATAACGACCACCGGGATAGGCAAAGTAGCGGGGGGTATAGCCGATATGGGCGGCCACGGTCTGCTGTGAGCCTAGAATTTCCCAAATGAGAAAATCCCGCCCCCGGCCGCTCAGGTCAGAGTGGGTCTTGGAATGGGGTTCGATCCGTATCCCGGCCTCGGCCATCTCCTTGAGCATGGGCCAGGTAGCATAACCGGGGTGCTCCCGGTCTACCAGTTCGGTGATGACAAAGATAGTGGCGGTCATCCCGTACTCTTGCAGAATGGGGAAGGCGTTTTCATAGGCGTCCAGGTAGCCGTCGTCGATAGTAATAATCACCGGCTTTTCAGGCAGCTCTTGCCGGTTGGTAATGGTCCGTGATAGATCGTAGAGGTCAACCGTCGTGTAGCCATTTTCGGCCAAATAGGCCATCTGGGCGCGGAAGTTGTCCGGATGGACAGAAAGGTCTACCCGGTAAATATCGGCATCCGGGGGTGGCACGCTGATATAATGGTACATCAGGATGGGCACGCGCAGGGTCCAGCTCATGACAGCGGGGGGAGTCGGCAGGGCACCCAGGGTGGGGGGCGTGGCCGTGGCGGTGGCGGTGGGCAGCGGCAGGGGTGTCACTATAGGGGTCTGGCTGGGAACGGCCGTCATGGGTTGCGTCGCTGCTGTGGTGCTGGTCATCGTGGGTTCGCTGGTAGGCGTATTGCTTGCTGATTGGGTGGCGCTATCGGTGGGAACGGCCGTTTCTGTCTCTGTCACCATAGCTAAAGCTGGCGGGTAGGAAACGGCCGTGGCCTCCTCTCCACTGGCCTCACTTTGCTGGCTGTTGTACAGGGCCAGGCCCATAACGGTTACCAGAAAAAAAATAAACAGCCAGCCAACCAGGCCATTGGAAATAGGGGGGTTCTTTTCTTTGTGCAAACTCATTTTCCTACATACCCGTATTGCGTGCTTAGTCATTGTCCAAGAACAACTTCCGGTTTTGGCTGGTCATAACCGCTACTTCGGCTGCGCTTCGCACAAGGTTAGCCGGCTTGACGGCTAAAGCTGCCACTACAAACTTGTTTCTGGACGCTCACTTTGTATTCAGTGTTCAATGAACAAAGTGGAGCATAGCCAAAGGAGTTGACCACGTCAAGGTAGTTAAGCAACTACTTGGCTTCATTTACCCATCGACTCATCGTTCATTCCCGGCCACACCGCGATTTGGGGGTTTTCATCCGCAGCATTGTGGCCGTCATTCTCCTGTGTAAAGGTAACGCAGGTTGTTAACCTGGAAAAGCAGCAGGGTGTCAACCTGCGTTACGT
>JAWOIM010000544.1:0-3313 GCA_046484685.1 Chloroflexota bacterium
CGCTTCTGCCGGGTAGCTCAACCCGGCCAGGGCCGGCGGTCGATATAATTGGGCCCGGTAGGTGGCCAGCAGCTCCGCTTTCAGGTGGGCAGCACGATCATTTTCCAGCAGTCCCGCTTCATCCAGCGCCGCCACGGCTGCCTCCACCACGTCAAACGCCACCGATTCCCCTACCTGTTGGCAAAAAAGCCGGTGAATGGTAGCCAAATCATGATGGCCGTCCATAAAGGGCAGCATGGCAGCCAGCGCCGGAGGGAAAACGATCTGCTGCTGCGTCAGTTGTAAGGGATCGCGCAGCAGCCACAATGATTGCCCCTGGTGAAAAACGGGTTGAAAATCAAGCGGACGGAGGCAGGGGTTGGCTTGGCTCATACTCAGGCAGGTGGCTGGCAGGCGGGGTTAAACCCTAAAGGGCCAAGCATGCTATCAAACCAGGGGTAAAGCGGGCCGCAGTAGAGCAGGCGACCCTGATCGTAGGCGTCCAGGAAAAAAAAGAGGGCGACGCAAAGAACACCAAAGAGCAAAAAGCCGCAGCCGCAGCCGAGTAAAACCTGGCGCGTACGGCTGGGGCCGCTCTCAGGCTCTTGATAGGGGGTCGCTGTAGGTACGGCGGGTGCATTCCATTCGGCTGCTGCCGGTGGGGGGTGTGGGGGCATAGGGGCGCTGAAATCGGCCACCGTTGCCTCCATGTCTGACGGTGTGTTCCACGCCTGGTTTATATCCTCTTCATCAGCATAGCCGGGCGGCGGCTCATCCTCCTGAAAGATGAGGGTAATTGATTCGCCTAACAGGATGCGGTCGCCATGCTGCAAAATGACGGTGCCCTGCACGCGACGGCCGTTGACAAAAGAGCCGTTGGTACTGCCCGAATCCTCTATCTGGTACAGGCCGCCGCTATACGTGATCCGGGCATGACGCCGGGAAATCTCCGGGTCCTGAATAGCGATCTCGTTATCCGGAGACCGCCCCACACTCATGGGTGATTCACTTAACAGGTACTCTTGGTTGGGGTAGGGTCCTTTTTGAACGACCAGGCGGGCCGGCATGTTGATCTCCCTGTGGAAAACGAATTATGAATTAAGAATTATGAAGGGGAGTATAGAAAGATGAGGCGGCTTTGTCAATGTATCATGAAATATATCACGCATCGAAATACGGTCGTTCGGCACCATGCCAGATGCGGTACGCTTCCGGAATACGGGTAATGTGGCCGAGATCTATGTCGGGCGGCAGGGCATCCTCGGCAAACCAGCCAGTTTCCAACACTTCTTGCGGGTGGCACAGCGAATGGGTAGGTTCGGCCGTCAGCGGCGTGCATAAAAAGAGGAAATGGTAGAGGTGAAAGAGCGTTTTACCGCCGGTGTAGCGGGAGTCGTGGACACCGACAAAGGCCCGCACCTCGGTTTCAAACCCGGTCTCTTCCCGGATTTCCCGCACCACGCCCTCAGCCGGGGTTTCACCCACGTCAAGGCCACCACCGGGCATGGCCCAGCACCGGTTGTCGGCACGACGAATGAGGAGAATACGGCCGTTTTCATCAATCACTGCGCCATCCCCCACAGAAATCGGGGTCGGTCGGGTCATGATCGCCTGACACAGCGGTTCAAGTTCGGCCGGCGTTTGGCCATTGGCTCGGGCTAACATCGCCAGGGCAATCGTTTGGATACGCTCATAATTCTCCAGGTCGTATGAGTTTTTACAAAAGGTCAGGCCGGCGGCCGACATGTGGCGCAGTCGGTCGGCCCACAGGGCCAGTTGTTGGGCTAAGGGCAAGCGAGCGTTCATAAAAAATGTTCCTCTATTGCGACAATGGCCATCGTCCACCCCTGGTTGAATCAGGGGCCATCGTCTATCGTCCATTGTCCATCGTCAACTTCAAACGATACCCGCTTCACGTAAAGTGGCGATCTGGTCTGCCTCATAACCGAGCAGTTCTTGCAGGATGGTGTCGCTGTGCTGCCCCAGGTGGGGTGGGGGCAGACGGACGCCGGTGGGCGCGGTGGGGATTTTCAGGGGAGAGGCCAGGAGGGGAATACGGCC
The DNA here is from genome assembly GCA_046484685.1 of Chloroflexota bacterium. Lineage (GTDB taxonomy): Bacteria > Chloroflexota > Anaerolineae > Promineifilales > Promineifilaceae > SLGK01. Next base: position 2,041 of record JAWOIM010000544.1, read on the forward strand.
GTTTTCTTCATCCTCCATTTCCACCTGCATCTGCCGCGCCCGCACCTGGGGATTATCTAACACCTGAGCGATATTGTTGATGGGGCCTGTGGGCAGCCCAATTTCATCACAGAGGGCCATCCATTCCGCCGCCGGTCGGGTGGCAAACAGCTCGTTGAGCCTGGCGATCACTTCTGCCCGATTTTGCACGCGGGCGGCATTGGTAGCAAAGCGCTCATCGTTGGCCCATTGGGGCCGGTCCACCGCCCGGCAAAATTTCTGCCACTGCCCATCATTACCGGCGGCAAAAGCAAAATATTGGTCCTGCGCCTTAAACTCCTGGTAAGGCACAATGTTGGGATGGCCGTTGCCATACCGCTGCGGCAGGTCCCCTGTCACCATATAATTACTGGCCACGTAGCTCATCAGGGCCACCTGCGAGTCGAGTAAGGCCATGTCAATACGCTGCCCTTCTCCCGTCCGCTCCCGCCGGAAGAGAGCGGCCAGGATGGCGCTGCCGGCAAACATGCCCGTGGCCAGATCGGCAATGGCCACGCCCGCCCGCGTCGGCTCGCCGTCCGCCGGCCCGCTCACACTCATCAGACCCCCCATGGCCTGCACCATAAAATCGTAGCCCGCTTTGTCCCGGTAAGGGCCGTCGTAGCCGTAGCCGGTAATGGTGGCGTAGATCAGGCCGGGGCGTAGCTGCTGCAAGGCGGCCTCGTCCAGGCCCCAGCCGGCCAGCGTGCCCGCCCGAAAATTTTCTACCAGCACATCCCCTTGTCGGATTAACTCCTTGAGAATGTCCAGACCGGCTTCTGTTTTCAGATTGAGCGTCAGGCTGCGCTTGTTGCGGTTGGTGGAAAGGAAGTAGGCCGACTGGCCGCTTGCGGTATAGGGCGGCCCCCAGGCGCGGGTATCGTCGCCGCGGCCGGGCATTTCGATTTTGATCACATCGGCCCCCAAATCGCCCAACATCATGGTACAATAGGGACCGGCCAACACGCGCGTCAGATCGATGATACGGATGCCGTGGAGGAGGCTGTTGTGTTGATTAACCATTTATTTCTCCTATAAAATGACCGCGGACGATGGACAATAGACGATAGCTTTTCATTCATGGTCCATGGTCTGTCGTCCATCGTCAATAGTGTAAATGATATAAACCATATCTAATTCTACCAATTTTATTACCAACTATGACTATAACCATTCCTTCCACTTTGACCAGTTTGTCCCACGCGCTGCGGTCCGGCGAGCTGGAGTTGCCGGTCTACCTGAATGCGCTGGCCGA
>JAWOIM010000620.1:0-6533 GCA_046484685.1 Chloroflexota bacterium
GTCAACTTAGGCACGGGGCCATCGGCCACTACGATTGCTTCATGGGGCAGAGAGACAGTCTGTAACAAGCTGCTCAAGCAGCTAACGAAAGCCTCGGCTCCCGAATGTACAGGTACTATGATAGATACTGCTAATCCAGGCTGGACATTCATTAAAATTATACTCCACTACATCATAAGATTGCATTACCCCATCTTATGTTAAAAAGTAACAAAAAAAACTTACGACTTGCCTTACTAAAACGAGTCAGCAACAGTCAGTTTTCCGTATTCAGGGGCCGATCAGCGGTGGTGGGTGGGGACTGAGATGCAACCACAATCAGGGTTAGATGGTGGTGTCGATGAGGCGGGCTTGTGTCAGTTTGATGAGGGCGGCTACCGGCAGCTTGATATCCAGGCCGCGCTGACCGGCACTGACATAAATGTGTTCATAGTGGCGGGCTGACTGATCGAGGAGGAAGGTAAACGGCCGTTGCACCAACGCCAGCGCCGAAATCCCCCCTACCTGAAGGCCGGTCATCTGCTCAGCCTGTTCATGGGTAGCCATTTTTACCTTTTTGGCACCAACCGCTTTGGCCAGCTTTTTCAGATCAAGCTGTCTGTCGGCCGGAACCATAACCAGCAACGGTTTGGCCCGGGGCTGACCTTCCGGCGGTAAAATCACCAGCGTCTTAAACAGTTGGCCAGGGGGCACTTCAAGAGCGGCAGCGATTTCGGCCGCGTCACGCATAGCCTCAGGATAAGGAATAACTTCATAAGTGACTTTTTTACCTTCCAAGAGACGCATGGCTAACGTTTTTTCCATAAGATATAGACCCTTTCTCCAAAAATACTACCATATATATGCTTCTTAAGATAAAATGGACCTCAATGGTATCATAATTTTCGTATCCTTAACGGACTAATTTACGGCTTACGGTTAAGATAAAGCAGGCGTACCGGGTGAAGCCCCTGTTTCTCGCGTACTCCTGACCTATCAACTGTTAGATAATGACCAAGGACAACGGCCGCATGATTCTCTACGTTGAAGACAACAGCGACAACCTAAAACTTGTTAGCCGTGTCTTGACTGCTTACGGTTTTGACATATACGGCGTGGCTGATGGCCAGGCAGCTTTTTCTTTTTTGCAAGAACATACACCTGATCTCATTCTAATCGACATCAATCTGCCTGGCATAGATGGGTACACGATTACCCGTCAACTGCGTCAAATGGAACGCTTTGCCCACATGCCTATTATCGCCCTGACGGCCAACGTAATGAAAGCCGATCGCGAAAAATCCGTGGCCGCCGGCTGCGACGGCTTCATTCAAAAGCCTATTGATATTGATATCCTACCGGAGCAGATTCGCTCTTTTCTGGCTAAAAAACAGGATCCCCCTACAGAAAAACGGACCCGTATCCAACAACGGACCAAGGGATGAATCAAGATTACTTATGAAAACAACGACTATTCCCCCCCATCATACACCTGTGACACCTCAAGAAGCCCACATTCTTGTTGTGGAAGACAACGTTTCCAATTTTGTCTTGATCGCTCGTCTGCTGGCCTATATGGGTGTGCAAAAATGTGAATGGAAGACAACGGGCTGGGAAGTTGTGGAATTTGCCAATACTATGCCGCACGTCGATCTTATCCTGATGGATCTACGTCTGCCACATGAAGATGGCTATGATGCGCTGAAGCAAATCCGAAACGACCAAACGCTGCATAAAACACGAGTGGTTGTGGTGACAGCACACGGCAGTGCTGCTGAGATGGCTAAAGCCAGAGAAGCGGGTTTTGATGGGTTTATCAGCAAACCCCTGGATGCCGATCAATTTCCCAAACAAATCGAACGGATTTTAAATGGTGAGTCTGTCTGGGATTTAGGCATATAGGCCGAGGCAATTATGTTAGAACAGGTACCTTCTCAAACTGACAACGATGACAAAGATCCCTTACTGCTGCAAACCCGGCTGCGTCAGGCTGAGGCGTTGGTCAAGTTTAATCAACTTTTGACAACGACGATTGATGTACCCGAAATTTACCGGCGTGCCACTCGCCTTATGGCCGAGGAACTGGACTGCTCACAGAGCTTCATCTCCATTTTGGATTCAGATCAATCCCGGCTGTTGGCTGAGATAGAATTTGTACAACCGGCCGAATCCAGCGGCCGGCACAACATCCAATCACAGCAGTTCGATCTGGACAGCTACCCCAGCTTTCAACAAGTGTTGGAAACACAAGAAGCCGCTCTTCACACAGTTGATGAGACAAACTTGAGTGACCAGGAACGCACTTACTTTACCGAAACCGGTCAGACTCATTGTTTGCTTTTACCTATTGTCCAGGACGGCCGTTCTCGCGGTCTGATCCACCTCTACCGTACCGCCGGCCAGCCCTCATTTAGTGATAACAGCCAAGGGATTGCCCAAACCATGGCCACGCAGTTGGGTTTCACCTTGCGTAACGCCCTCTTTGCCTCTGAAGCTCGCGCTCGTGCGGCCCAACTTAGCACCGTCAACCGTATCAACACCTTGCTCTCTATTGCACCCAGCCTCAGAGAAGTGCTGGAAGGCGCCCGGCGTGAAATCTTCGCTCTGGTTGAAGCCACCGGTATGTCCATCGTCATGCTTGCAGAAGAAGTGGAAAAATTCAGGTGGCTGTATGCTTATGAACACGGGCAAGAGGTTGATTTAAGTCAAATTCCCCTCCTGCCCGTTACCCAGGGCTTTAGTGGTCAGGTCTACAAAAACCGTGAGGTGATGGTTTTCAACAAAGCGCTTAACCAAAAAAGCAAAGAGTTTGAGTCCATTACCATTGGTGCTCAACCCAGCATTTGGGCCGGATTTCCTCTGGTGGTAGCCAATAAGTTTATAGGCATCCTGACTATTGAAAATGAATTTGACTCGGATGCTTTCAACGAATACGATATTCAACTGTTGGAAACCATATCCAGCCCTATCGCCATTGCCATCAATAACTTAATCCAGTTCGAACAGATACAAGAGGCATTGATCATCCAGTCTGAACAGCGCTTGCAGTTGCAAACTGCTTCAGAAGTGGCCGCCGCTACCAGCAGCATTCGTGACCTGAACGAGCTGATGCAGCAAACGGTCAATCTGATTCAAGAGCGATTCACGCTTTATTATGTCGGGCTATTTTTGATTGACCCCGAAACCAAAGATGCGGTGTTGAGGGCCGGCACAGGCAAAGCCGGCCGCTTACAAATGGCGCGAAACCACTGTTTGCGCGTTGGGGGAAAATCCCTGATTGGCGGGGCCACTCAAGACAGCAAGCCGCGCATCATTCAAGATGTAACAACAGCCGAAGAGTGGCTGCCCAACCCCCTGCTGCCCAACACCCGTTCGGAAATGGCGCTGCCGCTGCGCGTCCGTGAACGGGTCATTGGGGCCTTGACTGTACAAAGTGCCACAGCCAATGCGTTTGACTTAACCCTGATCAGCACCCTGCAAACAATGAGCGACCAGTTGGCCGTCGCTATTGAAAATGCCCAACTGCTGCGTCAGGCAGAAACACGCGCTCAACGCCAGCAGCAGCTTAACCAGATCAGCGCCACGCTGCACCGTACGGCCGATATTGATGAAATTATTCGCATGGGTTTAGGGGCTATTGCCGAACAGTTAGACGGCACGCCGGTTAAGATATCACTGGGTACCACCAGACCAGAAATTGTAAACCAACAGGGAGATTAAGGCCATGTCAAACAGCTCCCAGAACCAGGTAGATCCATCTACTTTCCTCGACATCAGCCGGCCTAATGCTGCCCGCATTTTTGATTATTTTCTGGGTGGCACAGTTAATTTTGAAGCAGATCGGATCGCAGCTCAGGAACTGCTTCACCTTATCCCAGGTTTGCCTAAATGGGTGCGCCTGCGCCACGCTTATGTGCAAACGGCCGTACAGACGCTGGCTGGCGAAGGATTCAACCAGTTTTTAGACCTGGGCACAAATATCCCCACGCATGATTATATTCACAAACTGGTTCCGGATGCCCGCATTGTCTTTAGCGACATTAATCCGGTAGCCGTTACGTATGGCCAGAGTCTTTTTATCGACCAGGAAAATATCGCCTATATTAGAGGTGACGCACGCGATCCGGAACAACTTCTGGCCGATCCTGTCATAAAAAAGATGTTTAACCCCACCGAAAAGATAGCCATTGGTCTTAACTCGGTCCTCATTTTTATCTCAGTTGCCCAAGGCCAACACCTGGCCCGCACCTTATATGAGTGGGCACCAGCCGGCTCAAAACTTTTTTTGGCCTTTCAGACCCGTCATCGTGATACGGAAACGTATAAAGCCTTGCAATCGGTCACTGAGGCTGCCGGCATGAAACTTCACCTCCACCTGTATGATGAATATGTAACCATGCTGCACCCCTGGCAGCTTATCTTCAGCCAACCTATCCGCCAATATTTAGATGTAGGCGATGAGTATCTGCCTGAATCTGAGCAAGATGATTTTGGTACAGAGTTTTACGCGACGATGTTGTCTAAATGAGAAGTTAACTGTTGAAAACCATGAAAGCTATAAACCCAAGCTCCATCTCATCTCTACACGCCTGGCAGCAGCACCGTTCAGAAATTGAAGCGGCGTTGACCAAAGCCTTTCGCCAACATGCCTTAAGCAACCGGGGCTTTCTGGCAGCTACGGGCCAGGCGCCCAAAATAGCCCAACACCTGTATGAACTGGCGGTTCATTTCCTGGAAGATAAGTTAAATGAGACGGCATTGAGTGAAGCTGCCTGTAAGTTAGCAGATGATGGGCTGGCCATAACGTCAGGGGCTGCTTTAATGCAGGCTATGACGCAGGCTCAACATCAGTGGTTGGCTCCTGATAATGGCGCCGATGGTGCCGGTTCGTTAGCCAATTTTCAGGTGCAATTTATGGCCCATCTGGCCCAGGGACGGGAACAGATTCAGCAAGAAACTCAGGAAAAGGCTCAGCAAGCCTTACAACAGGCACTCCATACCCAACTACAACAACAGAGTGATTTGAGCCAGGCGCAAGGGAGAAGAAACCAAAACTTGCGCCAAATCATGGAGCTTAATGCCCGCCTGACTTTAATTACGGATGAGTCGGCCCTGCTGGATGCAGCCGTAAGCGGCATTTGTCAGACGCTTGACCTGGAAGATGTCACTTTTTATGAAGTGCATGAGCCGGACCAGCATTGGAGTATTCGCACCACCACCGCCGCCCATTTGGAGCCAGGTCATAACATACCGGCTCAAGTTCAAACCTTGTTGGACCAGTTACAAGATGAGGATTGGACTATTCATCGTCATGAGACCCCAGACGGACGTATTATAACCACCTATGCACTCGTCTTACAAGCCGGACAGCACCTCTTTGGGGCCATGATAGCCAACAGCGTTGTGCAAACCAGCTCCCTTTATACGCCTGATGCCTTTGCCTTACTGCTGCAAACCTTTGCTCAAAATCTGGCCACCCTATGGCGCAATGCCGTCCTATTGGCAGAAACAACGCAACGTGCCCGCGAATTGGAGATTTTACACGGCCGTTACGTCGATTCCACCTGGAGCAGTGAAAAAAGGCTGCGCCAGGCTGAGTACAGAGACAATCGGCTGCAAATTATTCAGGAACCAGAGGAAACGGCCGATACTGACACCATACGCTATCCCCTGCAAATGGCCGACTTCCCCTTTGGCCAGGTACAATTACCCGCTGCCGCATCCCTGGACCAGAATACCTACGAATTTGTAGAAGCGATTGTCCACGAGATGGCCAGCGCTCTCAGCAATGCCCAACTGCTGCAAACCACCCGCCTTTACTCAAATCAGCTTAGCGTAGCGGCTGAAGTATCGCGTGCAGCCACAACCTATCTGGATCGGGATCGCCTTATTGCTGAAGTGGTAGAACTAATTCGTGCCCGCTTTGGGCTTTATTATGTTGGCCTTTTTCTGACAGATGAAGAGCAAAAACGGGCTGTTTTGCAGGCCGGCACGGGCGAAGCCGGACGGGTTCAGGTGGAGCAAGACCACAACCTGCCCCTCGACAATCATTCAATGGTAGGTCAGGCTATTACGTCCAATCAGTTTCAGGTAGCTAACGATGTTACCATGGCCTTCAACTTCAAAATGAATCCACTGCTGCCTGAGACCCAGTCTGAAGCTGCTTTCCCGCTGCGTGCCCGAGGACATATTATCGGTGCCCTCACCGTGCAGAGTACCCAACTGGGCGCATTTACAGACGAATCGATCACCGTCCTGCAAAGTCTGACCGACCAGTTGGCTATTTCTATTGCCAATGCCGGCTTGTTTGCCCAAACAGAAGCCACGCTGCAAGAAACAAGCATAAGGCGTATCGGGGCGTCCGCGATCTCATTCTATCTTCAGTCCGATTCGGTTCCGGGCTTGCCGCAGCCGGGCCGATTGCAGCCGCTGCCAAGGGTGCGGTCATGGGTGGTGCCGCAAAGGCTGCAGCGCCAGCCGCCAATCTCTGGACCCTAGCCCCCGCCGCCGCCACTGCACCGCCAGTCCAACAGTCTTTGGCGCGGCACACTGCG
>JAWOIM010000671.1:0-18359 GCA_046484685.1 Chloroflexota bacterium
CTTCACCAAACAAAACTGGTTTTTGGCGAGGTTACGATGGTAAGTGGCACATTCGTGTGCCGTATTACGGACATAATCAGCAAATAAATATCAACTTCTAATAGGGAGAAACATTGCTAGGAAAGATGTGCTCTTGGGGGTGTATGTCAATAATTGTGCTGATCACCTGGGACAAGCGAATCTTGCGATCACTTAATTTCTCTGCAAGTTTTTGTGTCTCTTCAATACGATCTGTTGGGCTTAGATCTAGTGCATAATAAGGTAACAAACTCTTTGCTAGAGAAATGAAAGGCGAAGCCGTGGGACGAAAATGAGTCACTATACATGGTTTTACTCGATGTAGATGTGGTACTAATCCAGCAAAAACCACAGAAGATTTACCACTTCCTGAAGCCCCAATAATAGCTATAAAGTTTCGTTTTTTTATCGCTTTTGTCAGATGCTGTGTGAATTTTTCCCGACCAAAGAAGAATTCGTAATCCTCGGTTCTGAAGAAGGATAGACCACGATATGGGCATGGTATATCCCCAATAGTCTGTTTATCCCATTGCACATGCGGTCGATGTTTACGGGCAATATTTGTGAGTTCCAAAAGTCGCCCACGACGTTCTAAGTTAATGACTAACGATTGTATCTTGAGTAACTTGGTATTTCCTTCTAAATTTTCATAATCGATGCCTAACTCAAAGCACAAGGCTTGAAATTCTTCGAGGCTAAAATACTTATCAAGCTTGTCCCGTAAGTCGTGTAGATTATTCATTGCAATGGTTTTTCATCTATTGGTATATTGCGATAAGTTGCCCGTTTAACAAGCATAATGGTGTTTTTTCTACAAGGGTATATTTATACCGATCATCGGGATAAATATACTCTGGAGTAAAAACGAAAGCTGCGTAAGATTATAGCTTGAGACATTCAATAAAAAGCATCTGGGTATACTGGACGCCAAATGATTAAAAAGTCGAGCATATGATACCGTAAGGTCAGGCAAGTACACAAACCAGTAGCTGAACTGCCTTTACAAATTCAATTGTGTCCACAAACTCTTAATTCCCAGACCCTATAAACCCAATTCAATCTGTTGTTGCCTATGCCCTTTGTGGGTGGTCGCTTGCTGCTTGTTTGCCGCTGCTTGCCTGGAAGATGGGATCAACAGATAGGAGAGAATGCATGAAACATATCCAACGCATTGTTATCCCCTTATTTATCTTAATAATCACCGCACTGTTTGCTGCTTGCACCAGCATGGCGGAACCACCCCAGCCAGATTGCAGCGGTGATAGCATTACCATTGTTCCCACCACTACCCGGCAAACGGACCCAGACCTGTTTAGCCCGCCGTCACCGCCTGACGGCGGAGATGGTGCGATATACTGCCCCACACCGATTCCGGTTGAAACACCAGCTGAGGAATTCCCCGAACAATTTGTCACCACTGAGGTCGTTAATCTCTCTTTGGATATTGCCAACCAGGATTTAGCCGCCACGGCCGTGGGTGACGACATGCTGGCTGTGGCCTGGATCAGCGAAGGCGATATTTACGTGGCTCTGTCACGTGGCAGCAACCATTTTCAGGTACGTCGGGTAGATAATGGTAGCAGCGTCTCTCTTGCTTTCAGCCGCGCCAACCGCCTGCACGTGGCCTACGAGCAGGACGGCCGGATACTTTACCGCGCCGCCGATCAAGGTACGCATCCGGCCGATGTCGTTCCTCTTATTGTAGAAGATGTTCTGCACCCGGTGACAAACGGCCGTTCCCCCCAAGTCGTCGTTGATGAACTCAACTGGGCGCACGTCCTGTACGAGCAAGATGGCAGCATCTTCAAAGCCAAACATCTATCGAATGAGACCTGGCTGACCCAATTCGTCGCTTATGGCACGAATCCGGCTGTCATGCCCTTCTACAATGAGAAAGAACTGGTCTTGTGGGGTGCGCCCACCAATACGTCTTGGTTCGGTCTCATCATGGCCGCGCCGTACAACGGTGAGATCCGCGTCTTTCGTTACCTTTCCTGGTTCAATGTTTGGGAACAGATAGCCGCCTTTCCTATTTCCGTTGGTGAAGAACTAACCGGCTCCGCAGGGCTTGAATTTCTGGCTGTCAGCGAAGACGAAGCCTGGGTCTATGCCTCTTGGGTGACAAAACGGCCGTTTCCAGACCCACCTCTACCACCTTACATTCAGCCCATCTATGAAGCGACCAACCCCCTGTTTCCCAATCAGATTGCTAACCCGGAACACATCTACGAGGGTCTGAATTCCGTCCGCTGGCGCAGCGCAGACACCCCCTTCGATGCCGGTTTGCGGCAAACCATCTCACTCCCTGATCCTAACGGCACGATTACAGTTGAAGCCTGGGGTTTGGTGGAAACGGGCGTTGATGCCGACCTAACACTCCGAATCGGTATTGATCCCACTGGCGGCGACAACCCCGACAGCCATGATGTCATTTGGTCAACAGCCGCCGCCCCAACCGAATTCACCCAATTTAGCGTCACGGCCTCTGCTCAGGGCAGCACCGCCACCGTTTTCTTGCGAGGTACGCTCAATACCACTGATGTGCCGGGAACGGCCGTTTGGGATTCACTCTCTATCCAAAACGGTAACGGTACGAACCTGGACTTTGAAGGTCCCTTTATCTTGCAGGATTCCATCACCGTACCTGAAGGCTGGACAGCCTGGTATCAGGACAGCGGCTACACCCCCACAAACGGCCGTGACGTGTACACCGTTTACGCCGCCTGGTCAGATAACGGCGGTTCTGCCTGGACTGGCCCAGAAGCGATCACGGCCAACCGCGACCTTAGCGGCGGTACCACTGGCGCGATCCGGTCGGATGTCACCCCCATCATCTCGATGGTCACCGAACCACCGTCTGTCAGCTTCTTCTATATCTATGAGACTGGCGATCCACCTCCCGACAGCACCTTTCTGCGCTTTGGACGACCGTATCAGACCCAGTGCGAGTTAGGCACGGCCAACTGCACCGATACCCCCGGCGCACCCTTGCTGCCGCGCAACGTCGTCCGTCCCAGTTATCGCTTGCTGGCTGCTGCCGATCCTTTCAATCCAGAGCGAGCCATCTTGACCTGGGATGGTCTGCAAACCGATGTCACCAACAAAGACGTTTATGCCACCTATACCGTGTTGCGCTAATGGATTGTGAACGGAGAAAGCTCATGACAAAACAACGATCAAATTGGCTCATTTTCTTTTTGCTGATTAGCTTGTTGCTGCCCGCCTTGTTTTTACTGTCTGATGCAGCCGCTGATGAAAATGGTTTCTCTGACATGGTGGCAACGGGCATCGGTCAACGTTACACAGAAACCATCCCCGTCATTGATATTCGTAACTTTGGTTATCAACCGATGTCAATAACAAGCGAACCCATTAACAATTCACAATTGATCCGGGGTGGGGGCAGCGACCCCAATAATCCCTATGCCGTTATCCGCAAAACAGGACCCACCTTTATTCAGCCCGGTGGCACGGCCCGTTACGAAATTAGCCTGGCCAACTACGAAAGCATCACCCACACCTTCCGACTGACTGACACACTGCCGCCGCAGGTGACCTACGTGGCAGATTCGGCCACTTCGACAGGCTCAGTGCAGGCTAACGACCTGGTTTACGATCCGGCCACCCGTACCCTGACCTGGCAGGGCGAATTATCCCCTGGTCACCTGGATTACGTCATCGAGGAGAACAGTATCACACTGCCTTACCTGGACCTGGCCGATTTTGGCGCGGCCAACCTGTGCGCTGACTTCATCGCCAACGGCGAGGATTGCGACGATGTAACCGTTACCTTTAACCTGGGCGTGAACGGCTACACCACCAACCTGTATGGCGAAGTGCTGAGTCAACTCGCGGTGTCGTCAAACGGCTTGATTTTGGGGAATGACGTTACCGCCAACGGCCATAACCAATGGCTGCCGGATGCAGCCACACCAGGCTTTGTCTTGGCTGGATTGTGGCGCGACGTGGCTATGGGCGACGTCAACAGTGCGCCAAACGGCCGTTTCCATGCGGCCATTATCAGCGGTCTGGTAGCGGGACACGATGTTTTCTACGCCCAATGGCATGATGCCCCCCACGCCAATGCCCCCGATCCTTCGACTCCGCTCAGGACAAGTCTGACGGCTCGCCATGCCATTGCCGTTTTGTTGAATGGAGATGGCAGCATGGCCGGCCATGCGTTTTTCATTTACGACAACATCTCCGATCCGGCCCAGATGGTTGCCCAGGGCTACACCATCGGCATCGCAGACAAATTGGGTGTGCGCGGTGTCACCTATGCTTACGCTCCCTGTTGTCACGATCCACAGCCGCCGCAGGGATATCCGCCTACGGCTGGAATGACCCTTCATCTACGGCCGGTGCTGTTTGGCGGGGCAAACGATTATCGCCGCACCTTCAGCTATGAAGCGGTTGTCAACGCCCAAGTACCGGAAACCATCGCCAGTACGGCTGTAGCCACCAGCAGTTCTGATGACCCGGCGCTGGCGCAGGTGTGGTCTACCCATTACCTGTATGTGCGTTGGCAAACCTACCTCCCGTTTCTGCGCCATGACGAGGTGGTAAAACCATGAAACAAAAGCCTGTGTTGAGTGCGAATGGCAGCCGTCCCTTGTCGAAACGGCCACTTCGACAGGCTCAGTGCAAGCCGTTACTCATTTCCATCAGCCTGTTTGTTTTATCCGGTCTGGGTTGTGGCGTCATCGGCTTCATTGAAAATCCGGCCGCCTTATCCGGCCCCAGCTATTGGACTGCCGAAACGGCTACGCCTATCCCTACTGTGACGGTATTTTTGGGCACCTCAACCCCCGTCTATGCCGACACGCCTGTCCCCGCCGTCATCACCCTGGTTCCGGCCTGGACGACCGTCACGCCGCTATTTCCAAGTACCCCCACGCCACTTTGGATAACGACAACCCCTGTCTATATCACCGAAACGCCGGAGCCACCGGTAACGACCACCCCCGGTTTGCCCCTGATTGGTTACACCACGCCGGAGCCATTGGAAACACCTTATTATCGCATCGGCACCTTCTATATGAACAGTGACGTGTATGTCGGCGGTCCCAATGGCCTGGTCTTCCGCATCACTCATCATGAGACTCAGCCCAGCCCCAACAACGACGGGGCCACCTATCATTTCATCACCATCCATGTCACCAACTACACCAGCGCCGAAGCCATCGTACCTGTCTCTGATGTGTTTTTCATACGTCATGTCCAGCAAGGCGAGGTGCTGCTGGCCGGACGCTGGGTGCCGCAAAACGAACCGCTTATTGCCCGCAGCCTGCCCGCCTACGAGACACAGCAGTTAGATCCCATTCCCCCAGACGGCGCGCGAGATTTCAGCCTCGGTTTTGTCACCCCCCATGGCGATGTTGGCGAACTGGGTCTTATCACTGACTGGAATCGGCCGGTGGAAGGGGGGCTGCCCGTCTGGTTCTATCTGGAAAATGACCCGTTGGGCCCTTTTATCGATGCGGTTCAGCCGCCACCCCCCACACCCATTGTGCTTGATGACGGCGGCACGCAATCCGGTGGTGGTGGCGATCCCGGCAGCGGCGATGGCTTATGGCCGACTACAGGTTTTGTGACACGTGGTTTTGGCTGCCACGGCCTATATACCGGCATTGATGGCACGGGTTTCGGCTGTCCCGCAGAAAGGCCATGGTTCCACAACGGCGTGGACATCGCCAACGCCCAGGGCACGCTTATCTGGTCGCCCGTTGAAGGCACCCTTGTTTACGCCGGGTCAAACAGCACCGGCCCGGACTGCTCCGATATTCCCGGTTCACAATCACCCCATGAAGGGCTAGGCAACTACCAGCGCGTCAGCGGCGGTGGCACGCTGCATTATTTTGGTCATTTAAGCGGCTTCCTGGCGACATCCGGCAATGTGACCGCCGGGCAGAACGTGGCCGAAATGGGATCAACGGGATGCAGCACCGGCAGCCATCTACATTGGATTGTTTACCAAAATGGCAACCTGCTAGACCCATCACAGTGGGCTGGTCCTGGGCCCAACCCCTAAATAGGCGAGGCGAATTTTTAAACAGTGTTGGAAATCATCATTCTTGTTTCGCTGCTCATTGTCCTTTACATCCTGTTTGGTCCGGGTTCTCGACCCAAAAAGCGTCATCGATCCAAAACGGCCAAAACCTGGAATGGGCAGCATCGTGGACGAGAAAACGAACCGTATTGAGCGGCTCATGATTGACATGGTGAAGGTTATGAAACGAAAAATTGTTGCAGTTTCAGTCATTTTTTTATTGTGTCTGCTGTTCATACCGACAGAACAGACAATGGCTCAATCTAAGGCAGAAGTGATATTGACCATTCAACTGCGGTACAGTGACGGCACGGCCGTTATCGACGAACCTGTCATTTTGCAGCGGCTGCCGGAGGAAGAACCGATTTCTCCGCGCTGCATTACCAATGGCAATGGGGAATGTACCTGGACTGTGGGGCGCGGGCTGTATCAGGTGTTGTTTGAACGGCCGTTAGACAACATCTCAGCTTTGGCAGTGGCCGAAGGCGGTTTGCGCGGTCTGGGCATCACTGTCGGTGACGAGAATATTACCTATCACTTCACCTTCCACAGTGACGGTCGCGTCTACTTCGATGCTGCTCCTGAAGCAGCGATCCCTTCACCCATCATTCCAGTGGGCGATGTGCTGCATGGTGGCATCGTGCTATCACCAACCCCATCATCATCACCACAACCTAAACAACCTGTTGACGTTACGGCAACACGTTCTCCAAACCCGGCTGCCCTAGAGGATACTGCGGCCAATACAACATCTGGCAGTTCCTGGCGCCTGATCCTGTTCATCGGCGGTGGCCTCGTCATTGGCGGCGGCCTGCACCTCCTTGGACGTCGCTCAGGACAAGCCCGGACGCGGAAACGCCGCCACGCAGACGACAAGACTAATCGACTATCAGACCAGGAGACTGACCATGCTTGATCCCGGTCGTTACCTCGCCGAAGCCATTTACTTTCTGCAATACACTCTGGCGCAAATCTTGTGGGCCATCAGTCGGGCGACGCTGTCCATTGCCATCATCGCCGAGAGCGTCAATACCTGGATTACAGACAACATCGGCTACTTTGTTGAGCTGTTGGTCAATGCGCTGTCGGCTCCCCTGGGGGGCATGTTCATCCTGGCCTTGACCGCTCTAGGTTTCTGGTATGCCCTGAACAATATCCTGCCCACCAGCCGTTGGGTAGACCCCAGTAAGCTTTTTACCTATGGCCTCATAGCTTTCTTTTTCTTTTCCTCGCCCATCGTGGTGGTGGACATGATGGAAGAGCTGCGGCAGTCCCTCAATGCTGGCATTGACGCCGCCCTGATTGACGGCGCGGCTGGCGACATCTTTGTCACCACCATGAATGGCACGGACCCCGGTTTGCCCGGAGCTATTCCCGATGTGAACAGTGATGGCGTTGTGGGCAGCTTCGATTTGGTGGCGGCTTTTATGGCCGTGGCCAATATGGACGAACTGGACAGCAGCGAATTTCCCGTCGATTTTGAAGCAGCCTACTTTCCCTTTGGCGACCCTTCGGGCATTGACCTCAGCGACGAAGCAGATCAGGAACTGGCCAAAGCGCTGGCCAGTGATGGTATTGAACGGCTGTTCTTTGCTTTGGTCGCTATTCCCACAGCCATCGCGGAGCATTTCTTACGCCTGGCGCTGACCGGTGTGGCCATGTTTCTGTATGCCGGCGTGCCCATTGCCATGTTGTTTGCCTTCTTCGTCTATACCCAGGCGTTTCTGGGCGCGTACCTGAAGCAGTTTATCAACCTGCTCATCGAGACCTTCATGAGCGTCATTATCGTGGCTATCATGATTGGGCTGCTGGTGGCCGCGGCCCAGCAGGGGATTGGTCTTTACATTGGTGCCAGCATCATCGCCTTCATTGTCATTTTGTGGCGCATCAAGAGTGCCTTGAAACTGGGCGCGGCCGCCTTCGATCTCTTTGGCGGGGCGATGCTCACCGGCGGCGCTGGCGGTATGGCACTGGCCACTATGGGTAAACAGGCTGTCACCGGCACGGCGGCGCTGGCTGGTGCGGCTTTAACAGGCGGCGCCACGGTCGCCGCTGGCAGTGCTGTGCTGGCTTCTGCAGCTGCTCTGCAGGCAGACGGGAATAAAAATGGTGCGTATCTGGGCACAGACCCGGAGAAGACCGAGGGTCGGATACGTCAATTGAAGACGATTGCCGGTTATACCTGGGGCCGGTCGGAGACGGTCCGCCACGTCATTGAAAACAGCCATGAAGCCCGTACGCTGGCCCGCAATTTCCGCGATGGCGAGGTGCAGTCCCATGAACCCGATATGCTGGATTATATGCGGGCCGGTTCTTCCATGTCCGGTTTTGGTTCCAGCCCTTGGCTGGCCATGCGCACGTCGCCTTCATTGCGCACGGCGTTTGACCAGATAGGTGGCAGTCGTCCCGGAAACCGTGATGCTGTTTTTGACGGGGATGGGGAACCGCTGGCTTTAGTTGAGGGGGCAACCAACACGAGAGTGCGGGGCAACGGCCGTTCCCCATCAAGCCAGCACAATAATAACCCACCAGACGATGACAACCTCCCAGGTGGTGGCCTCCACACAGGTGGTGGCAGGGATACACATGCTCAGGGCATTAATCGGGATTTACTCAGTCGTTTCGCCAGCCTGGAGCAGGCGCTCCAGACCTTGACACAAGCTTTGACGCATCCAGAAACGGCCGTTCAGAGCAGCAGTCGCCCATCCCCGGAAACGACCAATGGCCCGCTCCCAGATTGGCTGCGTGAAGATGTTGAACCATCGGCCGAGGGCACTGTACAGGATGTCAATGTTGTTAGCGCGGCACCTGATTTAGACCGTGACGGCCACTTCGACTCTGCTCAGCGCAAGCGTGAAGATAAATACGAGATTCCCACCACTGGCACTGTTCGCCTGGAACCCTATCAGGATTCACGCCGCCAGGTCATTGGCGACACGCTGGCGCGGCTGGCAGAGCCGCACGCTTTAGCTGGTCAGGCGGCCCAGAAGACGTTGGTTTATTACACTGGTGAACGGAATGCCAGCCTGATTCAAACGGCCGTTACGCAGCACACAGCCGCGACCGTTCAAGAAGCCGCGACCGCCACAGCAGATTTAGTTGCCCAATACCGGCAGCAGGGTTTGAGCGATGCGGAGCAGTTGGCCGCCTTTCAAGGCGGAGAGGCAAATGCGACTCTGCGTGACACACTCGATACACCTTTGTTGGATGAACAGCTTTCGGCTGTAGCAGCCATGATTTTGTTACCGCAGCGTCGCCTGACCCGCTCGGAATTGGCAGTTGTCATTGGTCAGGAAGCAGCTGCCGGGGCAACCAGCGAGCAAGCTGTGATTGAGGCGCTGGGTATGCCGGTTGGTTTTGGCGGACAAACGGGCAATGTGCGTGGGGTGCTGGCTGGGGCCAGAACCATGCAATTATCCTCGGCTGACCTGGCGCGTCTGGCCGAGATGATTCAGGACGGCCTGCGCGACGCGGTGCAGCAGGAACTGGTTGGTCGTGGCTATCAGACGGCACAAGTCAGCAGCTTTATCAGTGATATGGCGGCTTTACCCGCAGCGATGATCGTGCCTCAATCAACGGCCGTTGACCCCACGGCCGTTCAGTCCCAACAAACCCTTGAAGAATAGGAGAAGAATATGATCCAAAAACGCTGGCTTTTCATCGTCCCTTTCATCTTTATCGCCCTGTTGACCCTCTTTGTGGCGGCTGGTACGACACAGGCTGAGACGGTCGGACAGAACCCGACCCCGATTGTCATCACGCTAACGCCATCCGGGTCGGCAACACCTGGCCAGCCAACGGCCGTTCCCAGCCCAACCGATGAAGCAGCATTACCGCCAGACCGTTTTGAACCCAACAATGACGCCAATACCGCCACATCTGTCGGTCTACAAACAGAACCAGACCTGACATTAAGCGCCGACGACGTAGACGCCTTCACCGGCTATCTCAAGGCTGGCCAGATGGTGCGTGTGCAAACGGCCGTTTACGATGGCCTGGATACGCGGCTCAGCCTGTTCTGGGGTGGGCAGCTGATGGTTGAAAATGATGACCGTTCAGCGACAGATGTGAGCTCAAGTGTTGTCTTTGCGGCGCCAGCCGATGGGTGGTATGTGGTGCTGGTAGCGAAAGCGACGATTTATAACGGCCGTTATGATTTAACAGTTTCTTTAGTCGAACCAACGGCGACGGCTACGATGCCACCGACAGCCACACCGCTGCCTACAACAACCCCGATGCCCTCGCCAACACCGCTCATTCAACCTGACCTGGCTGAACCCAATGACACTCCGGAAACGGCCCGACCCGTTACGCCCGGCCAGCGCAGTACCTACACCGTAGGCGCCGGGGACGTGGACTATTTCACCTTTATTGCTAAAGCAGGCAGCCGCTATGCCTGTGAAACGGTGACAGATCAGGTGGATACGCTGGTCACAGTGATGGGGATTTCTGCTGTCATCGGGGTGAACGATGACCGGACTGTTGGCCGGGTGGATTCTTATTTCGCCTGGGATGCGGCTGAAGAACAGCCCCTCGTCGTCAAGGTAGAAGCGCGGGGCGGTAGTTTGGGTCAATATGAGTTTGTCTGCCAGCAGGCCGCCCCACCAGCAGGGCCGCCTACCATGTCTGCTGCGCCCCAGCCACCGGCTGCGGAGCCAGTGACGACGGTCGCCATCACCGCGACCGGGCGCATTTCTTTGACGGTACAGCTTATGGGTCGCGTCCAGCCGCAAACAACCACACCCACCACCCACATTCGTCTGTTGGTTTATTACGATGCCAACAACGACCGGCAGCCGGGTCCTGGGGAAGGGATTGCCAATGTCAGCGTGTTGGCCGTGGATGCCCAGGGACAGCGCATCGCTCGTGTTTTCACCAACGCCCAGGGCGAAGCCATTTTCAATCTGGACAGCGAAACGGTTGCCCGTGTCATCGTGCCTTTTGTGCCTGGCTGGTCGGCTCGGGTGCGAACAGGGGAAGCCAACAACGAGATCGTTTTGGGGCTGCCAGCTGTACGCCTGCCCATTTTCCTGCCCGTACAAAACCGACCCAACAGTGAGGAGTAAGCGATGATTGATTTTGATCTCGAACTGAACATAGACCAGGAACTATCCGAGATTCCGCCAGAATATCAGGATGCGTTTCGTCAGGCGCTTGAGCGCGAATTGACCGATACCGAACAGAATCGCACGGATACCGACATCCTCCACTATCTGCGAGGACGACGGGATGATTTCAAGCGTGGTGGTTTCATCCGGCCCGACGGCCGTCCGGGCATGGTGACACTTAACCCGGAAACGATGTACGAACAGGCATTGCCGGAGCTGGCCCAAAGCAGCCTGGGTGAACCGGACAACACGGCCGAGCGGCGGCGTACGCTCATCAAGATTGGGGTTTTCGTAGGTGTGGCTCTGGTTTTCCTTTTCTTCGTCTTTCGCGGCCGCGCCCAACGAGAGGATGAGCAAGTGTCACCAGCAGCAGGTACGCCTGTGGCTGAGATTGCTGGTGAGGGTACGCTAACGGCTGGTACAGTCGCGCCGACACCACCCCTGCCGGAAATAACCGGTGTCGATGATTCCTTGCAAACTATTGGTAGTCTGGGTGGTGCGTTGACGATTGGCCGTCCCAGTGCCATCGAAATCTATTACGGCCGTACCGAAGAGACGATTGCCCTGGCTATCGATCCCAGCAAACCGACGCCGAAAGGGGAGATGCGTTACAACGAAACGACGATGCTGTCAGATAACCCTGTCGCTGTCTGGCTCTTCGGCACCGTCCTCAACTACGCCATTGGTATCCCTGACAGCATGGTACGCAATCTGGAGCCAGGTGACCGCATTACGCTCAGTACGGATACCGGCGCCTCTCTCAATTTTATCGTGGCCGAAACACGGCAGGGTGCTAACTATGAGGCTGGTCGCGTACTCTCTCAAAATCGTTTGGGTTTGACGCTGTTTTCCTTACCGGCCAGCGCCGAAGTCGATGTCTCTTTTGCTTTGGCCAACTACGATATTGCCAGTGAGGATGGGCAGGGGCAGCCTGTTTACGGTCTCGATGAGCAGATTGCATTACCTGGTGTTGGGACTTTAACGATAACGGCCGTTGCCGTTAGTCATGATACGAATGGCGATGTTCGCATAGTGGTTAGTGGGACAGCTAATGAATTGCTTGACAGCCAAACAGTCATGCTCTCTCTGATCGCGCACAATGAACAGACAACGGCTGTTGAGCTAACAGTAGAAGAAAGTGGCAGTTGGCAAACCAGCTTCATTCTGCCTGACACGATTGCTGGACACCCTTTGATAGCAGAGGTGCGGACTTTGCCGGATAGCAATTTGACAATGGTTCAGTTAGGAGATGCCCCCCGTTTATTAGAGCAGCTAGATATTGGCATAACTGACGCCTGGTGGGAAGAGGAAATGATGCAACTGGTTTTCACCGCCAGCATGACAAATACGGGGGAAGGGGATGTCTATCTGGGCTCTGATTTTATCCAAACGCTTGAGCGCATTGAAAGTACAACTGAAGGAGGTGATGCGTATGAATTTTTTGGGCAGGTCACACCCAGCTTGCCCCTCTTAATTCACCCAGGAGAAACGGTGGGAATTCGTGTGACGTTTCTCCCCCAAGCACCATCGGTGCGTGTTCAAATCGGATCTGACTTATGGGAGATAACGGGTATTCCGCACCTCCCATAAGCCAACAAGCTGTGAATGGCAGGGTGCAGATTAGCCGTCTCACCTGCCATTCGCACCAACAATAAGGAGATTAACACGATGTTGCCTATGCAACCAGAAAAAGAACAACAATTATCGGGCAGTCCATCTGCCACATCTTTGAGAACCAGCCGTTATACAAGCCGACTGCGCTGGCCTCGATCTTCTCGTATTTTGCTCTTTGTTTTATTGATGGCTGTCCTGGCAGCCTGTGCGCCCGGTGAAGCACCGCCGGCGGCTATCTGCGATACCTATGATCGCGCCTTGTTCACGACACAGTTGATGGGTGGCGCGGCCATCATTTTGGGACTGGCGGTGTTGGGGTTCAAGAAAAATTTATCAGCCATTTTGCCTTCCCAAGGTGCCCAGATTGGTGCCGTGGCCGGTTCAGTCGGTTTAGGTCTCATTTTGCTGGCTTTCTCGACCGACATCGGCAACCAGATTTTGACCGGGTTTGGCATCGAAAGTTTGTATACCCTCTGCGGACTTGGGTAGGAGGTAGAGAAAAGAGATAGAGGGAGAAACATTCTGTATGACACAACATTTCCTCTATCTCCAAACTCTATCTCTATCTTGCCGGAGGCAATATGTTTAGCGTCACACATTTTCGTTCAGAATTTATCCATCAAGGACAGGCTACCATCATTCGCAAAGTGACGATGACCCAATTCATGCTGGTCATCTGCTTAATGGCCGTTGGCGTGGGTTTGTTCAAAGCCCCATTCTGGCTGGCGCCGCTGTTTATCGCCGCCGGGTATGCGGCTGGCTATACCCATCATGGTGAAATCGTTTTGAAACGCTTTGTCGCTTATCTCGCTGTCTGGGTGCGAAACCTGATAGGTTCCCCCCAAATTGTCAATATTCAAGCGGACTGGGACAACGTGCGCGTCCGCGCTGAACAGCAACAGATCAGCGGCGCATTTGCGGCCACAGTGGTTGTGGAACAGCTTTAAGGGAGTGATTTATGCGTGTATTTCAAGTAACACTGCCCCATTTTTATCAGATTGACAGCCATGACCAGTCTGCCGTCATCGGCCAAATGATTTCCCTGTTTGCCGGACCGATGCAGCATTGTCGTTTTCTGACCTTCATTATGCCCGCTAGCCTGGAACGGCTGGAGCGGGAACGCCGTCGGCTGGCGATGGGTATCAGCGATGATTGGGCGCGGCGCGGTCTGATGGAAGAGGTGCGCATGATTGGTGACTGGGCCAGCCGGGGAGAGATGCGCAAGACGCGCCATTACCTCGTGGATTTCAACGATGCCATCACCAGCGGCGATCTGGCTCATTGGCGGGTCGTGGGTGAAGAAGGCTACCCGCAGCTGCCCATCCCCGGCGACTATGCTGAGTACCACGATCATATGGCGCCGGTGCTGAAAAAGAAAGACGGCCGTTTGCAGCTGGACAACAGTCGTTACCGCTACGCCGTCCTGGCTTCGTATCAGCTGACCCGTACCTGGGATTGGCGACATCCATTGGCGCAGACCATCACGGCCGCCGACGGCCCCATGATCATCTGCATCGACGTACGTAAAGTGCATCCAGAGCGCGTCACCGCTTCCGCCGAGTTCTGGCAAGGTATGATCCTCAATGGCCAAGACCGCAACGCCCAGATTGCCAGTGAAGAAGCCGAAGCCTCGCTGACCGTGCGCGACGAGGCTGTGCATCATGTGCGCGTCCTCTTCATGCTCCTGGATAAAAGTCCAGATGGCCTGCGTACTCGCCTGGAAAGCCTGCGCAAAACCAGTACCCAATATATGAAGGTGGATCGCATGGTGGGTTACCAGGCAGCCGCCGCTCGTATGTTTGGCCCCACCGCCAAGCCATCCGGGATGCCCGCCGGTCACTTCAATACCCTCAGTCGGGCGCCGGCCGTCTTTGCCGGCATGTGGGGGGTGGGGCGGGAACAAAATGCCAGCGGTTTTTATGTGGGCATCTCAGTCGATGAGGTCGCCCCCCATGTTTATTACCTGGACTGGCAGGGAAATGATCCCTTTCACGGCATCATTCTGGGTCGGACAGGCAAGGGGAAAACGGTGGGGGCGCAGGCGTTGGCCTGGCGTCTGGCGGAGCAAGATATTCAGGTGGTGTTGTTAGAGCCGCAAGGCCACAGCCGCCGCCTGTTGGAATTGTCGGGCGGTAAAAATGCTTCCTACAGCCAGCTTTCCTATGCTACCACTACGCTCAACATCCTAGATGTGGTGTATGAGAATGTTACCGATCAGTATGACCATGTTATTACGCTGCTGGGTCTGCTGCTGGATCCGTTGGGCAATAACCCCCGTCGTTTTGACAATGCCGAAGTGGCGGCGGTGCGCCGGGCGTTGCAGTTGACCTATGCTCGCTACGACTGGGACGGAGAACTCATGACCAACCACCAGTTGACGCCGACATTAGAGACCTTCTGCCATAAGTTGAATCAGGTGGCGGAGCAGGCAACGGCTGTGCAACTGTTGACGGTTGCCGATGCCCCACATCCAATCAGTGGTAGACAGGTGGCTGAAGCGGCCGCCGGGCTGGCGGAGGAAATCGAAAGCCTGTACGTCACTGGAGATTATGCGGATACGTTCAATGTGCCTACGAATCTGGATCTGACGCTGAAAGAGCGCATCGTGTTGTTTGATTTCAGCCAGGTGCCGGAACGAAGACGGCCGTTGTTCTATTACGCGGTGCTGGCCGGGATTAACCATCAGGTAAGGCGCAAACCGCGTAAACGGGCCATCATCGTCGATGAAGTGCATTACATGAATCAGGAGGCCAGTCTGATGACCTTTCTGGCCAATATGGTCAAGACGGTACGTACTTTCGGCGCGGGCGTCATTCTCATTGACCAGGATTTGGAAGCGTTCATTGGGGTGGAAGGGGCCCAGGCCGAATCGATGGCGGCCGGTCTCAACATCGCCGCCGGGCAGTTCATACTCAACAACGTTTCCTGGACGATAGCGTTTGGTATGAAACGAGACGCTGCTTATCGCCTGGCTGCCCATTACAAAGACGAGATTTTGCCTTCTCACGCTGAGTTTCTAGCCCGGATGGGCAGTGATGACCGGCATGGCAAAGGCATGGCGGTGGTGCGGGCGGGTGGCAAAGCAGACATGGTGTACTTTCAATTAAGACCGATTGAAGCCGAATATCTAATCGGCAGTTAGAGGATGGAAACATGAGTAATAAATTGTTAGACCAATTTCGCCAGCAAGAAGCAGACAACATCGCCCTCTCGGTGAAGTTCAACCGCTGGTCGTTGGTGATGATTGAGCACATGATTCGTGAGCAGGAGCAGAAGCTGGTAGCCAGCGACCTGCCTGTGGATATGGACAGCGGCCAGGATAACTTCTGGGAAGAAATAGCATGAAACAAATAAGGGCCTATAGCCCGTCCGAACATAGAAATTTCATACCGTGGCTGCGCCGCCTGATTGTTCTTCTTTTACCCTTGTTCCTGGGATTTAGCTGGATCACCTGGGTGATTGGTCCGGTCTATCCGCGCTATGAATATGCCAAACCGGATTTTCCACCCGACGGGGGAACCCCCTTGCTGACAGCGGAGACTCGATTGGGGTTGGCCTTGGCCGCCGTCTCTTTCCTGGAAAGCTGGCGGCCCGCAGAAGAAGCGCTGCCCATCCTGTCAGAGCAGCAGATGCCACTCACAGGCGAGCCATTATATAGCCAGCGTGAACTGAGCCATTTACGTGACGTGAAGCAGATCACCGATGCGATTCGTGTACTGGCGTTGGTCACGGCCGTGCCTGTCAGTAGTGGCTTGCTGTTTTTGTTGAGGCGGCCGCACACAAGACGCCTGGGCTACCTGGCTTTGGGGCAGGGCGGATTGTTGACTGTGATGCTCCTCAGTGGCCTTGCTGGACTCATCCTGTTTGGCTGGGGCTTCTTTTTCTACCAGTTCCATGGCCTACTTTTTCCGCCTGGCAGTTGGGCTTTTGCCGCCACGGACAGCCTGATGCGCTTATATCCGGAGCAATTTTTCTTTGACGTGGCGGTCATGATGAGCGCTGGCGCCTGGTTGTTGGGGTTTGGATTCATGCTTATTGGCTATTTTCTGGCCTGGCGTTGTGTACAAATAGAGAAACAAAAGAGGCTGGTTACCTATGTGGCAGAAACTGTTCAGTAATCGCGCGGCACGGGAGAAGTGGGATAGCAGCCTGATCTGGTTTCGACTGCGTTACCTGAAACCGGAAGCTCCTCAGAGATGCCTGAACCTGCTTTCCCGGCCACAGGCTTGTGGTCGCGTGGCCCTCTATTTCCAACCGGATGACCGAGTCTCTTGTTTGTATCTAGGCGTACCGGAGAGCCATTTACGCTTGCTTCAGCAGATGGTGACAGATTTTGGCTTTTCACTCAAGCCAAAGTCAGCGGAGACATCTCTCCCTCTGCCACAGCGGATGATGGCCGTAAAGGCACTGCCCTGGGACGAACCGTTTATGGCGCATATTGTCAACGAATCAGTTTTTGTGAGTTTGATTGAGGAAAACAATAAAGGCGCTTATTTCCCGCAGGAATCAACGACAAGGGCGAAGACCGAACTTGCGCCATGGCAACTGCCGCAGAGGCCATTAGCTGGATTGACGTTGCAGCCATTCTGGCATGAGCAGCGGCCGACTCGTCTGGTATCAACAGGTGTGGGTCCACGCCGGTGGCTGCTGGGTCGTTCTCAAGCCGGCCTACCTGTACATGTTAGCGGCCGTGTAAATATATACGGCCGTCAGGAAGCTGTTTCTGATTGGCTGGTGCATCAGGTGACACAGATGATCTCGCTTAATCCTGCCAATCTTGTCGTGATTGATGGCATTGGTGATCTGGTGCCGCAGTTGAAACGAAAAGCGGCTGTCACCCGATTGCTGGGTGAGCAGTTGGCCTATGTCGATATAGATAGCGCGTCACTGGCCGGTGGCTTTAATCCACTGGCGGCGGTGCCGGGTGAGGCGGTCGAAGACCAGGTGCAGCGCTGGCAGCAGTGGTTTCAAGGGATGGCCGTCCATCCCCAGGGAGTTCAGCTTTTGAGGCAAGCGCATCAAGATGGGATTGCGGATATTCCGGCACTACGGAAATGGTTGAAACAAAAAGAACGGCAGGGCCATTATACGGCCGTTTCTAGTTTGAGATTGGCCTTAAACCGGTTAACCGCCAGCCGCAAACTGCGCGAATGGTTGGACTGGCCAACGAACCCGTATGAGATTTTGCCGGCAGGATCACTTTTCTTTACCTGTAAAGCCTCTGGATGGGATCGCCAGCAGCTACTCAGGTCTGCTTTATGGAGTGCGCTGAAGGTAAAAGATGTATATCTGATTGTGCATGGGTTTCCCTGGCAGAAGGTGGATGAGACCCGTCTGGGCAAACAGCTAGAAGTCGTGATTAGTAATGGACCCTTGTCGCCTGATGCCACGGTTGTCCTTACTGAAAGTCATGCGCAGGGCGTTTCTGCTCTTGTTAAACGATTTTTAGCGAGCGATGCTTGTTGGGGTGAAAATCTAGAACTGCTCAGGCGGGGTGAAGGACTGGTGATTGTGGATGATAATGTGCTGTTTACCACTTGGAGCGGCCGTGTTTCATCGAGCGACGAACT
>JAWOIM010000696.1:0-8639 GCA_046484685.1 Chloroflexota bacterium
CCAGGTAAGCCCGCACCAGCCGCACCACTTCCCGGTCATCATCTACCACCAACACAGATTGTGTATGTATTGTAAATCCTTAAACCACGGGCCTGAAACGTGAGGAATTCCTCACGTTTCACTCCTCACGTTTCACGTATCACGTTTCACGTATCACGTTTCACGCTCTTATTCATACCGCAGCGCTTCAATCGGACGCAGCCCGGCTGCCTGCCAGGCCGGATAGATGCCAAAGATAACGCCCACGGCAGTGGCAAAGCCGGTCGCCAGCAGAACCGTACTTAGTTCTACGACCGTCTCTAATTCTAACAGAGCGCCCGCACCTAGCGAAATAAGCCAGCCCAACAAAATACCCAGGGCACCGCCCAGCAAACTCAACAGCACCGATTCCAGTAAAAACTGGGTCAAAATATCCCGTTTAAGTGCCCCCACTGCTTTGCGAATACCAATCTCGCGTGTGCGCTCGGTGACGCTGACCAGCATGATGTTCATAATGCCGATACCGCCCACCACAAGCGAAATGCCGGCAATGGCCCCTAAAAAGGCGGTCAGCGTACCGGTAATAATATCAAAGGTGGCCAGCAAATCAGACTGGCTCAACAAAGTAAAATCATCTTCGGCCGCATAGGTGATGTTATGTTCCTGGCGCAAAACGGCCGTAATTTGCTCCACCGCCTCTTCTGTCTGTTCGGTTGAGGCTGCCTGGGCCGTAATGCTGTTGACTGCCCGCTGTCCCTGGCGTGTGCGCTCAGTATAAAGGCGGCTCTGCGCTGTAGTCAAGGGCATAAAAATGTTATTGTCAGCGCTGGTAAAGCCGCTGCCCGACGAGGCCAGTACGCCCACCACCTCGTAGCCAACACCGTTGATGCGAATCAGCTTGCCAATGGGATATTCCTCCGGGAAAAGGTTGTCCGCCGCCTCGGACCCCAATACCACTACCCGCGCCCCAAGCTCCAGGTCTTGGGCCGTCAGACCGTCGCCACTTTGAAACTCGGTCAGGTTGTTGACCGGAAAATAGTTGGCCGTCGCTCCGGAGACGGTCGTGCGATAGCTGTTGCTGCCGGCAATCACTTCTTGTGACCCCTGCACCACGGCTGCTACCTGGCCCAGCGCCGGTGCCCGCAGCGGATCAGACAACGCTTCCACATCGGCCAGACTCAACGCCTGGTAACCCCCGCTGTTGTCAAAATCGGTGGTAATCACGATCAAGTTGGTGCCAATGGCCGTAATTTCATTGGTGATAGAACGGCTGACCCCGTTGCCAATGGCCAACAGGGCAATCACGGCCGCCACGCCAATAATAACCCCCAACATGGTTAGCAGGGAACGCAGCTTGTTGGCAAAGAGGCTGTCTAAAGCGGTTAAAAAACTTTCCGAGATGTTCATAACGTCTCCACAATCAAGCCATCCCGAATCCAAATAATGCGCTGAGCTATTTCAGCCACTTCCGGGTCATGGGTAATTACAATAACGGTAATGCCCTGGCTGTTTAATTCGGTAAACAAGGTCAGAATATCCTGACCGGTTTGGGTGTCGAGGGCGCCGGTCGGCTCATCGGCCAGGATAATGTTGGGATCAACGGCCAGGGCACGAGCAATGGCCACCCGCTGCTGCTGGCCACCCGACAGCTCATCCGGCCGGTGGTCAACCCGCTCGGCCAGACCAACGCGAGCCAGCGTTTGCCGGGCACGCTCAGTCCGTTCACCCCGGCCCAGTCCGGCATACATCAGCGGCAGCGAGACTTGTTTGAGGGCTGCCATGCGCGGCAATAAATTAAACTGCTGGAAAACAAAGCCGATGCGCTTATTGCGAATGCGGGCCTGCTGGTTGTCGCTCATCTGGCTGACATCAATGCCGTCCAGCGTGTAGGTACCGTTGCTGGGCGTATCCAGACAGCCGAGGATGTTCATCAGGGTGCTTTTGCCGGAGCCGGACGGCCCCATAATAGCCACAAATTCGCCGGCCTGAATCTCCAGATCTACGCCGCGCAGGGCATGGACCGTCTGCACCCCCATTTCATAGGATTTGGTAATGTTTTGCATGGTAATCATAATAGTTATTCCTGTGACTTGAGGGCGTAAAATATGATGCATGACACAAATCCCATCACGTTTCACGCATCACGTTTCACGCTAGTTGCCGTTGGGTGGGCCAAAACTTTGCAGCGGCGGCCGGTTGCCAATCAGGATTTCGTCGCCGGCCTGCAAGCCGCTGGTAATTTGGGTATAACGGCCGTCTCGCAGTCCAATGGTGACCGGAACGGCCGTTGTGTTTATCTGGCCCTCGGCATCTCGCGTCACCTTGTTGACACTGTAGGTGCCGGCCGCCCGATTGGCATTGATAGCCGCATTGGGCAAAAGGAGCGTCTGGCTCACCTGCTGCGTAATCAGATTGGCATTGGCCGTCATGCCCAGACGCAAGGGCAGGTCGAATGAATCCAACTGTAAATAAACGGCATACGTGACCAGCCCGCCGCCGGTGTTAGTGGCTTGGGGGGCAATGGTGCTGATAGTGGCTGCTATCTCTCTGTCGGGCCATGCTTCCAGGGTAACGACGGCCGTTTGCCCCACAGCGATATCGGCCAGCAGCAGCTCATCCATATCCAAAACCACTTCCAGACTGTCGAAATTCACCAGGTCGACCAGGACGCCGCCGGCTGTTTCCCCCGGCTGCACGTGCACGGCCGTTACCACTCCGTCAAACGGAGCCGTCAAGGTGGCCTGGGCCAGTGCCCGCTCCGCTCGCTGTAAGCTGAGTTCAGTTTGGGCCACGCTTATTTCCAGGCGGATTACGTCGGTCTCAGCCGGACCCCGCTGCAGCCGGTCCAGCGTGGCCTGCGCCTGGATCAGATTGGCCTCGGCCGAGGCCACGTCGGCCTCAGACGGAGGCTGGCGCAGTTGCTCCAGCCGGGCCTGGGCCGCATCGCGTTGGGCGGCGGCAGAGGCCAGGGACGCCTGGGCAGATGACTGGTCGTAGGGGTTACCGCTGCGTAAATTATCGTACTGCTCCTGAGCCGCCGCCAGGGTGGCGTTGGCCTGCTGCGCCTGAGTGCGAACCGCCAGTTCCATTTCCGCCAACTTCTCCTCAGTCAGCCATTCGTTTGGCTCTGTTACCAACACCGTGCTGTGCTGCTCAGCGGCCTGAGTAGCGGCCTGCTGCGCCTGTTGCAGTTCGATTTCAGCCGCCCGCAGTGCCTGGGGATCGGCAGTCGCCGTCTGGGTATTCAGCCGGGCTGCGGCCGCGCCGACATCGGCCTGAGCCGCCCGCAGGTTGGCTTCGGCGGCGGCAATTTCTTCTTCACTGGGGCCAGACAGCAGCGCGTCTAGCTGCGCCTGGGCCGTCACGACGGCCGCCTGGGCTGAGGCCAATTCAGCCGCCTGGGGCGGAGCCAACAGGGTGGTCAGGTTGGCTTCCTGTATGGTCAGCGCCTGTTGGGCGGAAAGGACGGCTCGCTCTAATTCGGCCGTTTCTGACCGGAGCAGCGGCGTACCGGCCGTTACCACGTCACCGGCGGTGACAAAGACCTCGGCCACGGTGCCGCTGCTGCCGAGGCTGAGGGCCGCCTGACGCTGGGCCACCACCTGGCCGGTTGCCGTGGCGCTGGCGGCCAGGTCACCGACAAAGGCGGTTACAATCTCACCATCGGCCTGGCTGTTCAGGGCACGCCCGGCCCCGTCTCTGATAGTCCACACAGCCCCCACAACCAACAGCACTAGCAGCCCAATGCCGCTAATCCATAACCATTTCTTGCGCTTGTCTCTACTTTTCATATGGTTTGCTCGCTTTAATTACAACAGGACTTACGCAGGCTCGACCTCTAATAACTGCGTAAAAATCCTAACAATTTCAGGCATGTCCTCATAATGACATCAACTATTTACTGATTACCGATTACCAGTCACCGATTACCCCTATTCCGGCGGGCCAAACGTCATCATGGGTGCGCTGCTGTCAACTTGCAGCCGGTCGCCGGGCTGGAGGCCGCTGAGAATTTCTGTATGCCGGCCGTCTCGCAGCCCAATGGTCACGGGAACGGTCTCTACGCCCGCCTCTGTCACCAGATTAACGGTGTAGGTGCCGCTGGCGCGGTCGGCCATAATGGCCTGGTTGGCCACCAGCAGCACCCCTTCTTTTTGGGCAGTAATCAGGTTAGCGTTGGCCGTCATGCCGGCTCGGACCGGCAGCGTCGTCTCTCCCAAACGCACGTCGACCCCATACGTCACCAGGGCGGTGCCGGCATCAGCACGGGCGCTGGGGGCAATGTGAATGAGTTCACCCGTAATTTCGCTGTTGGGCCACGCTTCCAGGGTGAGGATAACCGGCTGCCCAATGGTTAAAGCGGCCACATCTTGCTCATCCACGTGCAGGCGCAGCGTCAGGCTGTTGGCATCCATCATTTCTATAACGGGGCCGCCGGCCAATTCACCCGGATTGATATGAACGGCCGTAATCACGCCGTCAAAGGGAGCGCGTATGGTGGCCTGGGCCAGGGCAGCCTCTGCATCGGCCAGAGAGAGTTGAGCCTGGGTTACTTCTGCTTCGGCCGCCGCCAGTTGCGCCGCCGACGGTGCGGCAATCAGCGACTCTAGAGAAGCCTGGGTCTGGGCCAGTTGGGACTGGGCGGCTGCGATTTGGGCAGCGCTGGCTTCTCCTGTTTGCATCTCATAGTCGGCCTGAGCGCCGTCACGCCGGGCGGCGGCCGCAGCCACGCTGCTTTGGGCGCCGCTGCTGTCAGGTCCGGCTTGCAAATCATTCAGTTGGGCCTGGGCCGAGGCGTAAGCTTGTTCGGCGTCGAGCAGGGCCTGGTGGGTTTGTTGATTGGGATTATCTTCGTTGGCGCTGCGGGCGTTGTTTAGCTGTAGTTGAGCCGCGGCCAGCGCCGCTTCGGCGGCCAGAATTTGGGCCTCACTAATGCTGCCGCTGGTCCGATTCAACTCGCTTGAGGCCGACCACAGACTGGCTTCGGCCGTACGCAAAGCCGCTTCGGCAATAGCCAGCTCGGTTTCGCTGGGACCTTCCAGCAGAGCGTCCAGTTGGGCCTGGGCCGTCGCAACTGCGGCTTCGGTGGCGGCAATGTCGGCTGCGGGGGGAGCAGCCAGCAGGCTGTTCAGGTTATTTTCCTGAAGCCGCAGCGTTTGTTCGGCCGTGGCTACAGTTAAGGCCAGGTCGCTGCTGTCCAGTTGCAGCAGCAGATCGCCCGCCGCCACCTGATCGCCCACGCGCACAGAAACGGCCGTGACGACCGCCGGCACCGGCGCCGACAGAGTGGCACTGCGCTGGGCCATTAGCTGACCCCCGGCGGTGGCGCTGGCAGACAGGTCGCCGGTAAAGGCGGTCACAATTTCGGCATTCTGGTTGGTCGTTGTAGTTGACCCCGTGCAGCCGCTTAGAATGAAAACGGCCGTTAACACAGTAAGTAAACGGTATAGGGATACCTGTTTAAGGGGGTGTTTCTCAAGCATATGTCCACTTCCTCATTAGTTTATGCAAAAGGATACTATCTCTACTTATTCTACGAAGTAGGTTTGCAGAAGTTGTGCAGAGTTTGTGGAAGTTGTGGGCAATTGGGGCGGCAAGGAGCAGCCGGCTGTTTGGCCCCGCGCCAACCTGCGTGACGAAACGGCCGTTATGGGTACAGACCGTTTTTACTCCAGGTTGTCTCGGCTGTCTGCTTGTTTTATACTAACGGCCGTACTTAAATTGGAGACAACATGACAACGACAAACTACTTCAATACGCTCATTGAAATTGCTGAAGACTGTCCGGCCACCGTTGGCGAAATCCCACCCGTCAGAGGCGGCAAAAAGTCTGTAGCCAATCTACAAAAGATTAGTTGCCGATGAAACGGTCGTCAAAAAGAAGGCCATGCGCTCTAAAAGGCGCTGAGCCTATCCGTACTCACCAGCATAAATGAAAAATCAACGTCCATGGTCCATCGTCTATCGTCTATCGTCTATTCAGGAGCATCAAATGACAGCAACCCCCTATCATTTCCAACTGGGTGATTTTCACTGTATGGCTATCTGTGATGGCCAACAGTCGATTTCTCAAGAAATCCTCTTTCACAACGCGCCGGAACAGGAGCTGGCGCAGGCGCTGCATGAAAACGGCCTGGAACCGGATAAGCTGGAAATAGCTTGGACCTGTCTGCTGGTGGATACGGGCGAGACAACCTTGCTGGTCGATACCGGCATGGGCAGTGGCGGAGCGGACGGGGGGCAGCTTGAGGCGCAGTTAACCGAGGCCGGCTATCCGGTCGAAGCGATTGACCTGGTCTTTATCACCCATGGCCATGCCGATCACGTTGGCGGCTGCACCGACGCCAACGGCCGTTCCGTTTTCCGGAATGCTCGCTACCTGATGGGCCGGCGCGACTACGAGTACTGGATGTCGGTCGAAAACCATCCCATTTTGTCGCCGGCAACGGTACAGTTTGTGCAGCAGAAGTTAACGGCCGTTCAGCCGCAGATGGAACTGGTCGCCGGGGGTGATGAGATACTGCCCGGCGTGCGCGTCATAGAAGCCTTTGGCCACACCCCCGGCCATCTGGGGCTGGAAATTCAATCCCGGGGCCAGACGCTGCTGCATCTGGCCGATACGGCCCACCACGCACTGCATCTGGTGTATCCCGACTGGCATACGATTGTAGACAATCCACCGGAGCCGGTAATCACCACGCGGCGGCGTTTGTTACAGCGAGCGGCCGCCGAAGGTGTTAAAGTGCTGTTCTATCACTTTGATTTTCCCAGCCTGGGTTATGTGGTGCCCGACGGGGAAGCCTGGCGCTGGCAGCCGGTGAGCAATGAGAAGGAAGGACTAAAGTATTGATGCCAGCCATAGAAGAATCTCTATACCCGATCACCGATATAAAACTCGCCCAACGTCTGGAAGGTACGGAGGCAGCGGTCAACATCGCTTTTATCGAGGCTCGTACGCGGCTGGATCCAGGTGTTGGGGCCGATTATACTCGTGTAGCAGGCGTCAGTGCGATGTTCGATGGTCCAGATTCGCCGCTGACGCAAACATTTGGCTTAGGTGTGTTCAGCACGCTGGACGCGGCGGATCACGAGGCTTTGGAAGACTTTTTCCTGCACCGTTCCGTCCCCGTTTATCACGAGGTAAGCCCGCTGGCTTCCCCGGAAACTCTGACTCAGTTGAATACGCGTGGCTACCATCCTGTGGAGGTATCGACCGTACTCGTGCGCCCGACTTTCCTCCCCATTGCCGGGAATCGGCGTGTCGAAGTTCGAGAGATCCGGCCAGAAGAGGGGCCTCTATGGTCCCGAACCGCCGGTGAAGGCTGGGGCAGTGAATCCGCAGAATTGGCCGGCTTCATCGAAGCGTTCGGCCAGGTCATGGTCCAGGCTGAGGGGGTACACTGCTTCCTGGCGGAACTTGAGGGATGTCCAGTGGCCACCGGTTCCCTGAGCATTGTCGGGGATACCGCGTTGCTGGCAGGGGCCAGCACGATCCCATCAGCCCGGCGTCAGGGAGCCCAACTCGCGCTCCTTGCGGCGCGACTGGAGTACGCTTCAGCACGGGGAGCAACCCTGGCCATGATGGTCGCTCAACCAGGCAGCGCATCGCAGCGTAATGCGGAACGCCAGGGGTTCCGGACAGCATACACCCGAACTAAGTGGCGGCTTGGCCATGCTTTTTAAACAGACGGATAGCACGGTACCAGAGGAATTCCATGACAAAACTTGATCTACACTACGTGGAGCCGCGCCTGGTGGCGCTGTACGACATCGAAAATCTCCGTGGGGCTGACACTGACTTTTATCTCCGCCTGGCAGACGAGCTTGAGGCCCGCACCATTCTCGATCTGGGCTGTGGGACCGGATTATTGACCTGTGAGTTAGCGCTTGACGGCCGTCAGGTCATTGGCGTCGATCCGGCGCCGGCCATGCTGGCGGTGGCCCGCCGGCAGCCCGGTGCCGAGCGGGTGCAGTGGATTGAAGGCACGGCCAGCGATTTGGGAACAGCAGAAGCCGATCTGGTTGTGATGACGGGCAACGTGGCCCAGGTTTTCCTTGACGACGTGGAATGGGAAGCCACCCTTCGTCATATCCACGCCGCCCTCCGGCCCGGCGGCTGCCTGGCCTTCGAGAGCCGCAACCCCGACGACCGGGCCTGGGAGCGCTGGAACCGGGAAGCGACCTATGAGCAGTTTGACTCACCCCACGGGCCAATGGAAGGCTGGTTGGAGGTAGTCAGCGTGGGCAGCGACCGCGTTCTTTTCAAGGCTCATAACGTTTTCAAAGCCACGGGTGAAGTTGTGGTGGCCCAGAGCGAACTGCGCTTTCGCAGTCTGGCCGAGATAACTGACTCGTTGAGCGCCGCCGGTTTCGCCGTCGAGCAGGTGTACGGCAACTGGAAGCGTGGGCCGTTGGCCAGCAGCAGCAAGGTGATGATCTTCGTTGCACGTCGTCCCTGAACGGCAAATTGACAATAAAACGCAGCCAGGCTAACGTGAACGGATTTTCGGGCCTATATCTTGAAAAATCCGTGTTCATCTGCGTTAATCCGTGTCCTATCTATTCCTACCCAATGCCGGCCGCGTCCAGCAGTCGCTGCCGCTCCCATTCGGGCATATCCTCACGGCCCCCCACTTCCTTGAGGGCCAGCGTTTGTTTCAG
>JAWOIM010000775.1:0-11383 GCA_046484685.1 Chloroflexota bacterium
GCCAGGCATCGATGGCTTTGAAATTTGCCGCCGCTTGAAAGCGGATGAGCAAATGCGGGAAATCCCTATAATTTTTATGACGATTGTCACCAAAACCGAAGACAAGGTCAGGGGTTTTGAGGCGGGTGGCGTCGATTACATCACCAAACCCTTTCAACATGAGGAGGTTCTGGCGCGGGTTACCACACATCTGCGCCTTCGAGATCTGACGCGACGGCTTGAGGAGGCAAATGAGAACCTGGAAAGGCGAGTGCAGAAGCGCACGGCAGCGCTTAGCCAGGCCAACCAGGAATTGCAGGCGGAGATCGCCGAGCGTATACGGGCTGAGGAAGCGCTGGAACGTGAACGCATGTTGCTCGCAAACATCATGGAAACCAGTCCTGTAAGCATCATCGTTGTTAACCGTGCAGGCCAGTTGACGTTTGCCAATTCTCAGGCTGAGCGCGTGTTGGGCCTGGTCAAAGACGAAATCACGCAGCGCACCTACAACGCGCCGGCCTGGCGCATCACGGATTTCGCTGGCGGCCCCCTTCCTGATGAAAAACTCCCGTTCCAGCAGGTAATGGCAATACAGAAGCCCGTTTATGATGTGCAACACGCGATTGAATGGCCCGATGGGCGTCGCGTTTTCCTGGCCATCAATGGTGCCCCTCTGTTGGACGAGTTGGGACAGGTCAAAAGCGTCGTCTTTGCGCTCCAAGATATCACAAAACGCAAACGGGCAGAAGCAGAAATTCGCCAGCTTAATCAAGAACTCGAGCAACGGGTTGCTGACCGCACCGCCGAACTAGAAACAGCCAACAAAGAGCTGGAAGCATTTGCTTACTCCGTCTCGCATGATCTGCGCGCCCCCCTACGCGCCATCAACGGCTTTACCACCATCCTGGCTCACCGCCACCGGACTAACCTGAACAATGAAGGCCGGCATTACCTGGACAATATCTTGCAAGCCAGCGACCAGATGGCCCGGCTCATTGACGATCTGCTGGCTTACTCTCGTCTCGGCCGGTCAGGCGTGCAGCGGCAACCGATTGCCCTGGACGATGTGTTCAGCCTGCTGGTCGAGGAATTCGCCCCCCGGCTTAAAGAAAGCGGAGGATCGCTACAAATCTCAGACGAGTTGCCGGTGGTGATGGGCAACAAAACCTTGCTGACCCAGATTTTTAGCAATTTGCTGGATAATGCGCTAACCTATCGTCGGGCCGATGTGCCGCTACAAATCACGGTCACGCCGCAAACCAAAGCCAAAGCAGTCATCATCCGGGTTTGTGATAATGGAATTGGCATTGCCCCGGCGTATCACGACAAGATCTTTAACATCTTCCAGCGACTGCATAGTGAAGAGGAATACCCCGGCACCGGCATCGGGCTGGCGACGGCGAAAAAGTCGGTCGAGATACTCAGTGGTCGCTTGTGGGTCGAATCGGAAGTGGGGCAGGGCAGTGTCTTTTTTGTCAGGCTACCAATGGAGTAAGTCATGGATAACTCTAGTCATATCCTCCTCGTCGAGGATAATCGCATGGACGTTGAGTTAACGCTAGCTGCGTTTCGGGAAACGCAGCTGATGAACCCGGTGCATGTGGCACGGGATGGAGAGGAGGCGCTCGCTTACCTCTATGGCCGGGGTAAATATGCCAACCGGGAGGCTTACCCCCTACCTCGGCTCATCTTGCTGGACTTGAAACTACCCGGCCTGGACGGCTTCGACGTTTTGCGCCAGATCAAGGCCACACCAATCCTCAAACGCTTGCCGGTCATCATCCTAACCTCCTCAAAAGAAGACGGTGACCGCAGCCTGTCCTATGATTATGGAGCCAATAGTTACCTGGTTAAACCTGTTTCGTTTGAGGGTTTTCTGGATGTCGTGCACCAGATCAAAGGATACTGGTTATTACTGAATGTAGATCCGCCGTTGGAGGGACCATGACTGAACCGATTCCCATTCTGTACATAGACGATAACCCACTTGACCGCGAGCTGGTGCGGGATGTGCTGGAAAAAGAAGATGGCGGGTTTAAAGTTACCGAGGCGGCCTCCCAGACAGAGTTCGAAGCGCGTCTCGCCCAAGGCGACTATGAGCTCGTGTTGAGCGATTTCAACATTTTAGGCTTTGAAGGCTTGCAAGTGATCGACATCGTCCAGACCCAGAAGGATCCTTTACCGGTGGTCATCCTCACCGGCACCGGTTCGGAAGAGAGTGCGGTTGAGGCGATGAAACGTGGCGCGGCCGATTATGTAGTCAAAAGACCACACCATCTGCGACGCTTACCGTTAACCCTGCGGGCTGTATTGGAACGAGCAGGGGCCGAGCAGGCACTACAGGAGAGTGAAGAGAAATATCGAATATTGATCCAAAAGATTCAAGCCGCGGTGGTGGTGCATGGAAGCGATAGCCGCATCTTGACCTGTAACCCTCTGGCTCAAACATTACTGGGGCTGTCTGAAGATCAACTGCTCGGAAAAACAGCGGTAGACCCAATCTGGCGTTTCTTTCGCGAAGATGGCACGCCCATGCCCCAGGCAGAATACCCGGTTAATCAGGTATTCATTACGCGCCAACCTTTAAGAGATTTTGTGGCGGGCATAAAGCATCCCCATAAAGATGAGGAGGTGTGGGTGCTGGTCAATGCTGATCCGGTTTTTGACAAGGAGGATGAAATCACTCAGGTCATCGTGACTTTCACCAACATCACTGAGCACAAACGGGTGGAAGAAGCATTAAGCTCATCCGAGGCGGAACTGCGTACTTTAATTCAGGCCATGACGGATATTATATTTGTAGGCGACTCAGAAGGGCGCTACCTGGAAATTGCTGATACGAGTCCATCTCTCTTATACAAACCCCCAGACGAATTGGTGGGAAAGACACTTCACGAGGTTTTCCCCAAAGACCAGGCCGACTTTTTTCTCAACCATATTAGGCAAGCCCTTCACGGGCAAAAGTCGGTCAATTTTGAATACAGTATACCTATTGGAAATAAGGTGCTCTGGTTTAATGCTACTATTTCTCCAATATCCGATGATAAGTTCTTGATGGTTGCCCGCGACATTACCGAGCGCATACGAGCGGAAGAAGAAGTCCGCCAGTTCAATCAGGAACTCGAGCAACGGGTCGCCGAGCGCACCGCCCAACTGAAAGCCGCGAACAAGGAACTAGAGGCGTTTGCCTATTCGGTCTCGCACGACTTGCGGGCGCCATTACGCCACATTGATGGCTTTTTGGAAATGCTGCAACAGCGCACGACCGGGGTACTCGATGAACGTAGCCAACACTATATGGACATCATCTCTGAGGCGACCAAACGCATGGGCCAGTTGATTGACGACCTGCTTACTTTCTCGCGGATGGGACGGAATAAACTGTCTAAAGCGCCGGTTAATCTGGACACTCTGGTACAGGAGAGCATCCAGGAACTTAAACCAGAGGCAAACGGCCGTTCCGTCCACTGGCGCATCGCAACTCTGCCCACCGTCAGCGGCGACCGGGCCATGCTGCGTCTGGTGCTGGTCAATCTCATCGCCAATGCTCTAAAATTTACGCGCGGGTGCCCAATAGTAGACATTGAGGTTGGCTGTCAAATAGACGAAAAAGAGGTAATTATCTTCATTCGCGACAACGGGGTGGGGTTTGATATGGCCTATGCCCATAAACTCTTTGGTGTCTTTCAGCGACTACACCAGGTCGATGAATTTGAAGGCACGGGGATTGGCCTGGCCAATGTGCACCGGATCATCAGCCGGCATGACGGCAGAGTGTGGGCAGAAGGAAAAATAAATCAGGGAGCAACCTTTTACTTTTCGCTACCCCACGCTACTCAAGGGAAAAAATTATGACAACACTCAAACGCATTTTACTGGTTGAAGATGATCCCAAGGACATTGAACTGACCCTGACTGCGTTGGAAGAATACAACCTGGGTAACGAAATTGTGGTTGCCCGCGACGGGGTGGAGGCGCTGGACTATCTGTATCGCCGGGGGGCCTTTGCTCACCATCCCACCGGAAATCCGGTCGTCATTCTGCTTGATCTCAAGATGCCCCGGATGGATGGCGTCGAGGTTTTACAGCAACTTAAGACGGATGATCAAATGCATTCCATTCCTGTCGTTATATTGACCTCATCGCGTGAATCCCGCGATCTGGAAAAGTGCTACCTGTTGGGTGCTAACGCCTACGTGGTCAAACCGGTTCGCTTTAACGAATTTGTGGAAGCGGTTAAACAGATCGGCATATTCTGGGCGCTGCTTAACGAACCACCACTGGACAGTGAAAAGATACGATAATCTCAGCAGATAAAAGGAATGATATCAGAATGAACCGATTGATCCACATTCTACACCTGGAAGACGATCCGGTAGACGCAGAACTCGTTCAGGCCAAGATCGAGGAGTCGGGCCTAACGTGCCAGATAACTTGTGTACAGGCTCGTGCTGAATATGAAACAGCGCTGCTTCAGGGCGGATACGATGTTATCCTCGCTGATTTCCTGCTGCCTATGTACGATGGCATGTCTGCGCTGCGACTGGCGCAAGAATTATGCCCTGATATTCCATTTATCTTTGTTTCCGGCACTATGGGAGAAGAGGCGGTGATTGAAGGCTTGACGGCCGGTGCCACAGATTACGTACTCAAGGAGAGGTTGCCGCGTCTTACATCGGCCATTCCCCGCGCATTACACGAGGCAGAGAACCGGCGTGAGCGCCGCCGGGTAGAGGAACGCTACCGCGCCCTGTATCATGAAAACCCGTCTATGTTTTTTACCCTGGATACCGAGGGGACTATGATTTCGGTAAATGACTTTGGTGCCAGCCAACTCGGCTACACTAAGGACGAACTGGAAGGGCAGCCGTTTCTGAACGTATTTTATGAAGAAGATAAGAGTGCCGTGAGCAAACAACTCACGATTTGTTTGCAAAACCCTTGGCAAGTCTATTATTGGCAGTTCCGTAAAGTTTGTAAAGATGGCCCTTTGATGTGGGTAGAAGAGTTTGCGCGGTCGATAAATAGGCCAGATGGGGGAATTTATGTTCTGGTTGTCTGCCAAGACATCACCAAGCGCAAGCAGCTGGAAGCAGAAAATGAGCAACTGACCGCTCAATTTTATCAGGCGCAGAAAATGGACTCCCTTGGCCGGCTGGCCGGCGGTATTGCTCACGATTTCAATAACCTGCTTGTCCCCATTCTTGGCTATACAGAATTAAATCTGAGAAAATTAGCGCCTGAGAGTAGGCTTTATACCAATTTAACACAGATTAAAGAAGCAGCAGAGCGAGCCGCCAACCTGACTCGGCAAATTTTGGCCTTTAGCCGTCAACAGGTGTTGGAACTGCAGTTGCTTGACCTCAATGTGATTATTGATGAATTTGAGAAAATGCTGCAACGGCTCATTGGGGAAGATATCGAATTAAAAACAATTCTCTCCTCTCCCCTTGACCTGATCAAAGCAGATAAAGGGCAAATTGAGCAGGTTTTGATGAATCTGGCTGTTAATTCCCGTGACGCAATGCCGACGGGGGGCAAGCTTGCTTTCGAAACAGCAAACGTCTTTTTGGATGAGGCTTATTTTAAAAAACACACAAGCGAACTGGTACCAGGTCACTATGTAATGCTGGCGGTCAGTGACACAGGTCAGGGAATGGACGCTGAAACTCGAAAGCGTATTTTTGACCCCTTCTTTACAACCAAAGAGAGCGGTAAGGGTACAGGATTAGGCTTAGCCACCGTTTTTGGAATTATCAAACAGCATCAGGGACATATTTGGGTTTATAGCGAACTGGGACAAGGCACAACCTTCAAGATTTACCTGCCCAAAGCTAAAGAAACACGCCAACCATCTACCCCCACAACTGAAGCGCCTACCTCAATTTATGGCACGGAAACTGTGCTGGTAGTAGAAGATAATGAAATCGTACGCAAACTTGTGTGCGAAACGCTTGAGGCGCACGGTTATGATGTGATTGAAGCCCAAAGCCCCTCCGAATGCCTTGAATATGCCTCTGGCAAGGACTCTGTCCATCTTCTGTTAACCGATGTGATTATGCCCAAAATGAATGGCAAAGAACTGTACCAGAAATTGATTACTATTCATCCGAATAGTAAAGTATTGTATATGTCCGGATATACAAATGATGTTATTGTCCATTATGGTATTTTGGATGAAGGCATCAGTTTTCTGCAAAAACCCTTTACGATTCGTGGCCTTACGCGAAAAATTAGGGAGGTTTTGGATTGAAAATTGAAGCCATTCCCTGGTGATTGCCACTTCGCCTCCGCCAACGGCCGTAGCCACACAAACAACAGAACCAACTGAGGCTGAACCGGCTTTCACCGCCACACAAACACCAGAAGCAGAGCCGCCCACCAACCCCGAACCTGCGCCGGAGTCGGACGCTACCGTGCCCCCGACCGAAGCGCCCATTGTCCAAAGCCTGACCATTTATCAAATCAGCCAGACCGATTCGCAAGTTCGTTTTGAACTGGACGAGGATTTGCGTACCCTGTCGCTGGCCGACGCCGGCGAACTGCCGCTTATGAAACGGCCCACCAAATTCGGACGGTCTATTAGGCCTCATCGTTGTCATCATCTATTTAGCTTTTAAAGCCATCATCAAGTGATAACATACCTACGATTCCCTAAAACCTGGCTTCTTCGGGAAGCGTTAGTAGTCACAATCTTTTTGCTAATTTACGGCCGTTTAGGGAACCAACGAGTCAGCCTGGGCTGTTAAAAATTCCGCGACAGAGAGTGGCTTACGCTCTGTTAGCGCCTCAACAGTATTGGACACCGTATCGAACTGGCCTTGCGCGGCAGCGGTATCAACTGAAGCGTAGGCTTCGGCCACAGGACGAGGTAGCCCGGCCGCCTCCATATTTTGAATCAATACGTCCAGTTCCAAGGGAACGTATGTTACCTGTTTCCCCGAAATTTTGGCAGCGATGTCTGCCAGGTCAGCCTGTGAAAGCGATTCTGGACCGGTGATGTCCAGAGTTTGACGGCCGTTAAACGAGGACGCCAGCGCCGCTGCGGCCACCTGCGCACAATCTTCGCGGGTCACATACGCTATTTTGCCATCTCCGGCCGCGCTGAACCATTGTCCCATCTCAACTGCCCGGGCCAGCGAGCCTGGGATGACCTCAGTATAAATATTGTTACGCAATACTGTCCAATTCAGCTTACTTTCGGCCAAAGCCATCTCTGTGCCATAATGATCTGGGGCAAAAAGCACGGCCGATTCCGGACCAGGGTTGATCAGTGACGTGTAAACCACGTGGTTTACACCTGCTTCCTCGGCCGCCTTGACGGCCGTGCGGTGCTGCTTCAGCCGCAGTCCCGGTTCACCCAGGGCATCCGTGCTGATCAAAAGCAGACGATCCACGCCCGTAAATGCTTCTGCCAGCGAATCGGGATCGTTAAAATCAGCCTGACGTACAATCACGCCCCGTTGGCTGAACGCTGCCAGTTTTTCCGGCGTGCGAGTAGCCGCAATAAGTGTCCCTGCTTGCGCTTCAATGAGCAATTCCAGCACGCGGCGACCCAAGTGTCCGGAGGCGCCGGTAATCAGTAAAGTTGGTTTATTCATGTTTGGCATTTTGTCTCCTCAAATCGTGATATACTCTATAATAGTTACTATAAGTGATTTAGTATAAAATGGGAAGTAGGCACTTTGAAGTGAGGCAATTACCTGATGGAAACTATTGAATTGCACGGCAACGTATACAGCGGCGACTGCCCTACGCGGCAGGTGCTTGACCGCATTGGCGATAAGTGGACAGTGCTTGTTATTGGCATATTAGAAGAGGGGACGCAACGATTTTCTGAACTCCGGCGGCGTATTGGTGGTATTTCCCAGAAGATGCTCACCCAAACCTTGCGTAACCTGGAGCGTGATGGCCTGGTGAAGCGAACAGTTTATCCCGAAGTTCCGCCGCGCGTGGAATATGAGCTAACGCCATTGGGTGAAACGCTGTGTACACCAATCGCTGTCATTCGTTATTGGGCTGAAGAAAATATCGCCGAAGTAGCCACCGCGCAAGCCAGCTATGATGCGCATCAAGTATCAAGCAAATAACACAAAACCTCATCTCCACATTTTCTTAACATTTCCCCAACCAAGTCTGAACAATCTATCTTGATACTCCAGGGCAGAGTCATGTAATCGACCTGGCGCAAACCAATGACCGGTTTGTTGCCCAGGGAAGGATGAGAATCATGTTTGCTCTGTCTATACTGCAGCAGCGTACAACGGCCGCTGCCCTGGCCGAAACAGAAGCCTACCGCTTACGCTTGCCTTCCAGGGTCATGCCGGGGCTTTTGAGGGTGAGCGCGACGGAATCGCCACCATAGGCAAAAT
This sequence comes from Chloroflexota bacterium, assembly GCA_046484685.1. GTDB lineage: Bacteria > Chloroflexota > Anaerolineae > Promineifilales > Promineifilaceae > SLGK01. The sequence goes on from JAWOIM010000775.1 coordinate 8,352, forward strand.
CAAGCCGCGACCGCCTGATCTTGAAGCCCGCCAGCTCATCGGTCAACTTATAACAGGCAATCTCCTCGGCAGCGGCGCCGCTCTGCGCGGCGTACAGTTTGCCCTCGTGGGCAGTGATGGCGATTGTAAAGCCCTCAATCTCCAATTCATATTCGCCCACCAGCGCCGCGATGATCGCCTCGTTTAACTCCGGCTGCTTGCGTTTGAAAATAACGTTGTCAACGGCCGGTTCAATGGGCACAGAAACCGCGTCCACCTCCCCATTCTCGTTGACCTGGAAGCTAACCTTCAGCCAAAAGTCAAAATCAGCCCAATGCCATTCAAACAGGTTGTAATGGTAATGACGCAGCGTCGTCCAGGGCAGGCTGCCGACGGTCTGGGCTTGCAAGCCGTCCTCCGTCTGGCGCACGGCGAAGTCGGGGTAGCCGTCCGCTTCATATTCGCCCAGGTAAGCATCCAGCGGATGAGTAGGCGGGGCGTCGGCGACTTTTTCGGCGACGGCCGTCTGTTTGCCCTTCGCCTCGCCAATGATGAACGGGTCGAATATCTTGTGGATATGACCGTTCCAATCCTTACCCGGCACGTCCAAAGCACGGTCAAACCCTTCGTACAGCAGCGCGTCGCGCAGAGGCAGCCCGGCGATGTTGGTCAGCACGACCACGCCCACCTTTTCCTGCGGCATGAAGCCGATGATCAGGCTGTGCCCTTCGACGTTGCCGCCATGAGCAACCAGGGTACGGCCATGATACGGCTTCATCATCCAGCCCAGCCCGTAGGCGGTGATATTAGCACCAAACAACGCCTCGCTAACGCCGTCGCCCGGCATGAGCATTTGCGGCTGGTGCATCTGCTTCAAATTATGGGGGGCGACAAGTTGCGCGTCCCCCAGGCGACCCTCGTTAATGTGGAGCTTGAGCCATTGGGTCAAATCGGCCAGCGTGGAGAAGAGCGCCCCGGCCGCGCCCGGCGATACTTCCGTATGTCGACCAAAGGGCATGGGAATCAGCCCCTTCGCGCCCCCCTCATCGTCCCGATCCACCCGGTAGCCGACAGCGTTAAACTGGTCGCTCTGCGGCGGTTCAGGCTGGAAATTGGAGGCGGTCATGCCCAGCGGCGCAAAAATGCGCTCCTGGACAAAGTCGGCCCACTTTTGCCCGCTGATTTTCTCCACCAGGTAGGCCGTCGCATAATACATCAGGTTGTTGTACTGAAATTTCTCGCGGAAAGTGGCGTTAAATTTGAAATGGCGCATGCGCTCGATGAACTCGGCCAGGCTGATGTCTAAGCGCCAGACGGCCATATCATGCTGGGGCAGGCCGGTGCGGTGGCTCAACATATCTCGCACGGTCACGTGTTGGGTGACGTAAGGGTCGTCCAGGATAAATTCGGGCATATATTCCCGCACCGGTTTGTCCCACTCCAGCTTGCCCTCGTCCACCAGCAGGGCGACGCTCATGGCCGTAAATGATTTGGTAACAGAGGCCATGGCGAAACGAGTGTCGGCCGTGAGGGGCAGATCGTTTTCTATGTCGCGCAGACCGTAGACATTCTGGTGCAAAATATCGTCCCCCTTGACAACGGCAATGGCGACGCCGGGGCAATGCCAGGAAGTCATCGCCTCCTGGATGTATTGATCAAAATCGTTGAAACGGCTCATCTTATTCTCCTCGGTATAGTTCGCTGCCTCTGGCAACGCGCCTTATAATTTTTGACGGTGGACGGCCGTCAGAAATGTATTTCATCATTGCTGGGGATAGACATTGCTCAAAGGTGTCCCATATAGCCTACCACACTATATCGGGCAACCGGCTCTACATAGCCATCCAGCAATGCCATACATTCGTCAAGATCGCGGTAGGCATAGGGACCATCGGTGCGTAGAGAAGCGTTCTCAACACCGGTGGGAATTAAGACCTTTTGGCGCAGGTCCTCGAAATCGAAGCGGTTGGCCAGCGGTTTGCAATCGCTGCGCGACATTGTTCGTCCCGTGCCATGACTGATGGACCCCAGAATCTCACCGACACGCTCAGTGGCCCGCACCAGCAGCACATCGCCCGACATGTGAGAGGGCAAGACCGATAGCTGGCCGGGCGAAACCTGTACCGACCCTTTGCGAATAATAGCCGAGCCGTCGTCGAGCAGTTCATAGGTATTGTGCGGCAGGTCGAGAATCAGTTGGACCGGGCCGAACACGCTGGCTATGGCTTCATGAATGGCGGCCCGATTATCGGCGGCCCAGGCCACAACGCGGTTAAATTCCTGGTCAAACTGTTCGGGCATGTCGATAAAAGCGTCTACGTGACCAGATTCATTGCGAGAGCCGGTATGGATCAGGAAGTGCAGCGGGCCGTCGTCAAACGGTTCAAGCGCATCCAAAAAATGGTTGCCGCCACCTAAATCTCCCAATCCCCCCTTGTTGCTACGCAGAATGTCGGCCAGGCGATCCCACCGTGCCAGGTCCAACTCACCCGGGGCCAGGTCAGACCGCAGCAGACGCATCCCGCAGCCGCAATCTGACACGGCAAAGCGTCGCCAGTTGAGTTGGCGAGTCAAAACGGCCGTTCCCGTCGGCAGCGGCGATTTGCCGGGGCAGGCATCGGGTAAGAAGACAATCTTTTCCGCCTCAAGATCGTGGGGAATCCACGAGTACAGGCGGCCAATCGGTTCTGCAGAGAGATTAATGAGTTCCATGTGAAGTCTTTTCCTGATTGAACAAAGCCGTCTCAAGGTTGCGATGGCAGTTTACCATACTACCCAATAGCTCTGTACCAGGCAACAATCACCAAACCGCTTTGGAGAAACCTGGCCACCCATCACGCTCTCTGCCTCTAACCCCGCCGGATACACCACCAGCCCCCCCGTCGTCACAATTTGGAATGTGAGCCGGAGAAAGCCAACGTGGATTTAGAAGTGCCCTCATATTGTCTTGATCTTACTATCAATTTGTGCTAATATGTCGTTGTACGACATGTCGCACGGCGACATACAATGGAGATAAGATGGACGTACAGCATCAAATACCGCTTAGGGAG
>JAWOIM010000030.1:0-5491 GCA_046484685.1 Chloroflexota bacterium
ATTATTTATTTCTGAACCATGCCAAATTTAGCATGTAAGTAAGTATCTTCTCAATATTCTGGGGTAAACGAGGCCTGAGCTTGTCGAAGGCCGTTGGTTTCGACAAGCTCAACCAACTCCGCCGCAATTTATTGAGAAGATACGTAAGTAAGGTATTAAGCGGGTATTCGCGCCCCTTTCTCATGCAGCCAATCATCCAGCCAGACAGTTTCGGCGTCGCTCAAGGAAACAGGGGGCGGTTGGTTGTAATCAATGAGAAGATCGTAGCTGCCAATGTCATAGGTGCGGTTGAAAACGGCCGTTAAATCCAGCACCACATCCTCATCCGGCGGACGCAGGGGAATACGGCAGTTGGGCAGCCGGTCACGCAAGGGTACGGCGTAGACTTCCAGGCGTTGGCGCTGACCGCCCCGGCTAATGTTGATCAAGTAACGCCAATCGGCCGGCTCAAGAATGGTGTCATTCCGTGCCAGAACGGTTTCCTTACCGTAGCTGAGGAGATCGATTTCTACCAGGTTGACTTTTGTGGCCAGCAAGTCCTTCTGTTTTTTCAGATATTGGTCACGGCCGTCCCCAACCTTATTGGCCGGGCTGAGCAGTTCAATCAACGTGACTACCTCTCCCGTCTCACGAGCCACAATTTCGATAAAGGGTTCTCGGTAAGCTTCGTCTAACGTGTCCAGCAGTTGGGGTTCGTCGGCAGAGGTAGCAGCTTTGTCGGCCGTAAGGGCAGGGGCCGGTTCACGGACGCCTTTCACCAGCAGCACATCGGGCACGTAGCTGCCCCCAATTTGGGCCAGTTGCAGCCGTTCCCCAATACGGGCGATATAGTTCGGCCGTATTTGAGGCTGCAAGGCTTCGCGCATATAGGTAATCAATGAGGCGTGAACATCGGGCCAGACGGACCGCGCTTCCAAATAGGGATCCATCCCAGGGAAAGGGCTGGGCATTGTTACGCTCCTTTGTAAACAGGACGGAGGACGAAAAGCCTGCACTGAGCCAGTCGAAGTGACCGAAGACGGACGACCTACTCCGTCATCCGTCCTCGGTCGTCCGTCATTTTCATTCAATTATAACACACCCCAACCGGGTCTTATGCGCTATTTAGCCGGCAGCAGCGCTGCTTCAATCGCCTCTTGCAGGGAACGAACGCCGATCAGTTCCAGTCCTTCGGGCAGGTCAAACGCTTGCTGTTGGCGCAGACGAGGCACAATGCAGCGGCGGAAGCCGAGTTTACGCGCCTCTTTCAGGCGCACCTCCAACTGGCTGACGGCCCGCAGCTCGCCGCTAAGCCCCACTTCCCCTACCAGAACCATATCGGCGTGAATGGGCCTGTCCTTGACGCTGCTGGCGGCGGCCACGGCCACAGCCAGGTCGGCGGCCGGTTCGCTGATTTGCAAACCACCGACCACATTGACAAACAGGTCTTTCTCATGCAGCTTTAAGCGAGCGCGGCGGGTGAGAACGGCCGTTAATAACAGCAGCCGGTTATAGTCAATGCCGTTGGCCGTGCGGCGCGGGTTAGAAAAGCTGGTAGCACTGGCCAACGCCTGAATTTCTACCAAAAGGGGCCGGGTTCCCTCCAGCGTGACCACAATAGCCGACCCCGGCGTATTAATTTGCCGCTCGGCCAGAAACGCCTCCGACGGGTTCGAAACTTCAACCATCCCTTGAGCCACCATCTCAAAGACACCCACTTCGTTGGTAGGGCCAAAGCGGTTCTTGACGCTGCGCAGCAGCCGGTAACGGTGAAACACATCCCCTTCCAGGTAAAGGACGGTATCCACAATATGCTCCAGGACACGCGGACCGGCAATAGTCCCCTCTTTGGTTACATGCCCCACCAGGAAAACGGTAATGCCCGACTCTTTGGCCATCTCCTGGAACAGGCTGGCACATTGGCGCACCTGGCTGACGCTGCCGGCCGACGACTTTAGCTCATCGCTGTAGGTGGTCTGAATGCTATCAACAATGACCAATACCGGCTTTGCTTCCTGAATATGATCGAGCATAACGGCCAGATTCGTTTCAGTGACAAGGAACAGATCAGCGGCGGTCAGACCCAGCCGGTCGGCCCGCATCTTGATCTGGCTGGCACTTTCTTCACCGGAGATGTAAAGAACCGGGCCATGCTGATTGGCCACCAGGGCCGCCACTTGCAGCAGCAGCGTCGATTTGCCAATACCCGGATCGCCACCCACCAGCACAATAGAACCGGGCACGATGCCGCCACCCAGCACACGAGTAAATTCAGGTCGCGGCAGTTGCATCCGCAGCAGGCTGTCGGCGGCAATATCGGCCAGGCGCAGCGGTTTATTGTCGGGCCGGCGGCGTTTGACAGCAGAAACGGCCGTTTTCGACTCAACGATCTCTTCCTGCATGGTGTCAAATTCACCACAGCGGGGGCAGCGCCCCATATAAGCGGGCGTAGCCCGACCACAGGCAGTACAAACGTAACGGGTTTTTGTCTTGGCCATACTATTTGATGTAACTCTTATCGTAATACTCAATTGGTAAGCTTATGGGAAAGGTTATAAAATGGTTATAAAGTATCCTTTCAGACAATTTTAGCATATGTTATACTTTTACGGTGATTAATTGGTATTCAGTTATTATAAACAGTTTTTGGATAGGTGGGCTATCGCTATTGTTAGCGGCCTTAAGCTATCATTATTATCTGGCTCAGGTGGGCCAACTGCCGTTGGGCCAACAGTTGGGCCAACCCTCCTTTAATCGCGCCTTTTGGCTCAGCTTTGGTCTCGTGGGAATTGGCCTGGTAGGAACCAGCCGGCAAGCATGGGAAACAGGCCTATGGAGCCTCTTTACGCTTTACTGCCTGTTCAACCTGGCCCTACTCCTCAGACAACAGCCCACAGGCGAACAAAAATAAAAAATAATCGGGGAACAAAAATATGGAGATTAAGCAGTATCTCGCCATCTTGCGCCGCTGGGCCTGGCTCATTATTTTAGGGGCGATCGTTAGTGGCACAACAGCCTATATAATCAGCAGCAATCAGGACCCCATTTATCGGGCCACTGCCCGCTATCTGATTGATGAAGCGCCGGGCAGTACCATTGGCAATGAATATTCTCAGATTCTATTTGCCCAGCGCCTGGCCCAAACGTATGTGCAGGTGATGACCACCACCCCTATTTTGCAAGAAACGGCCGCCCGTTTAAATCTCCCGCCCAACGTTGCCCGCCAACTGGGCGGCATGATCAGCGTCTCTGCTCCGCCCGATACCCAAATTTTGGTCATCGGCGTTGAAGACACAGACCCGGAACGGGCGGCCCTCATTGCCAATACCGTGGGTCAGGTCTTTATTGACACCACTCGTGAGCGCGAGGCAAGCCGCTATGCAACCCCTATCGCCAACTGGGAAATTCGCCTGGAGGAGATCAGTGCCGAAATCGGAACGATTGAAGGGGAACTGGCCGCATTGGGCGTCCCGGAAACGGCCGAACAACTAGCCGACAAATCGCGTCTGGACCTGCGCCTCAATGAAGCCAAAATTCGCTACACCGATACGTTTAACAATCTAAACAGCTTGCAGCTAGAACTGGTACGCGACAGCAGCAATGTTATTGAAATTGAAGCAGCCACCCCTGCTGAGCGCCCCATTCGGCCGCGCACGGCCAACAACACGCTGTTGGCCCTGGTAGTGGGGGCTATGGCCGCCTTGGGGCTGGTCTTCCTCATCGAATATCTGGATGATACCATCAAATCACCGGACCAAATTTTAGCCGATACCGGCCTTTCGACATTGGGGGCCATTGCTTATATTGATACCCCCTCTGATGCACGTTCCAGCGAACGGTTAATTACCCAGCTAAAACCGCGCGATCCTATCTCTGAGGCTTATCGCGTGGTACGCACCAACCTCAACTTTGCCGGAATAGACGGCGGTTTGCACAATATCCTGGTAACCAGTGCTTCGCCGTCCGAAGGTAAATCGACAACGGTGGCCAATCTGGCCGTGGCCCTGGCCCAAACGTCAAAACGCGTTGTTGTGGTGGATGCCGACCTACGCCGACCGACCCAACACCAGTTATTTAATTTGCCCAATAATTACGGTCTGACAACGGCCGTTTTAGATAACAGTTCCCCGGTAAAGACCCATTTGCAAGAAACAAAAATACCGGGGCTGCATCTTCTTTCCAGTGGACCGCTGCCCCCCAACCCGGCCGAACTGCTCAATTCACAGCGCATGCAGCAAATTATCCAGGATTTAACCGCAGAAGCTGACTACGTCCTCTTTGACTCACCGCCTGTATTAAGCGTGGCCGACGCGGCCATTTTGGCCCCTCGTATGAGCGGCTGCCTGCTGGTGACCCAGGCCGGGCAGACACGGCGTGAAGCACTTGTTGACAGCGTGGAACGGCTGGCTAAAGCCGATGCGCTCCTGTTTGGCGTGGTAATTAATCAGTTAAAACGAGGTCAAAGCGGTTACTACTACGACTACTACTATCGGCATTACAGTTACTACGGTACCGATCACCCAGACAAGAAAGCAACGGGTATAGGTGCCTGGCGCTTGCCCAACTGGCTGACCGCATTGAGCAGGCGATAATGGGCCAAACGACTCCACCTGAACAAAATCGCGGCCGGCTGCTGCTCATGATTGGCTTTCTTTGGCTTCTGTTAGGCGTTGGCTATTTTTATTACCAGCTTAACAACCCGGTTGTGGCCGTTAATTGGGATACGGCCACAGAAGTCAACACGGCCGGTTTTAATATCTATCGCAGCACATCGCTCGATGATGAATTTGTGCAAATCAATGAAGCAGCAGGGTTAATTCCCGGTGAAGGCAGTGCTGTTTCGGGTGCTGCCTACAACTTTCTTGACCAAAACGTTGAGGCCAACACAACCTATTACTATCTACTGGAAGAAGTGGAGTATAACCAGACAGTCAATCGTTACCATGATGATATTCTGACCCACCATGTCCCCTACGCACCGATGCAGACAGTTGTGATGGTGGCTGTCATGTTGGTATGTGGCCTGGGCCTGGTTATTAAAGGGCTAAAAGAGGATAAAATCGTATGAGTTCCCAAATTTCTTCGCTAAAGCCTACAGTTACCAATGAGATTATCTGGCGGCAGTTGGATGATAATGCCGTGATCGTGTCGCCCCAGACAGGTGAAGTGCGGGTGTTAAATGAAGTAGGCACGCTTATCTGGCAAATGCTTACCGACAGGCATTCGGTTGCTGATATCGTGAATCATCTGGCCAACAATTATCAAGTAACGCCACAGCAAGCCCAGCAAGATGTGGCCTTGTTTTTACAAGAGCTTCATGAACGAGGGCTGGTTCAGTGGCCCGCAGTGACAGTCAACGAGTAAAGGTAATTATATGAAACAAATACCCGTATTTAAGTGGCTCTCAAATCTGGTTGTCTCTATAAACACGGCCGTTTCTTACCCCCCAACATCCCCACCTGACCACTATAGACTACACAGGCTGGCCTGGCCCATTCTTGTTTGTTTGCTG
>JAWOIM010000073.1:0-3457 GCA_046484685.1 Chloroflexota bacterium
TTATCTCTTTGAAATCAATCATTCCAGTTAATGACGTTTCGGTCCAGGGTTTTTTCAATTGTCCCTGTAGCCGCGGTTTCCCAACCGCGCCGCCTACTTGGCGCACTCACACGGCGAGGTAAGGATACCTCTGCTACAATAGAGTACAATTGCCGACTACTGAAAAACCCTGTAAGCGAAAGTGAACGTCTGCGCAAGTTGGTCCGATTGGTGTATAATTAACCCCTGTATAACTGTATGGACAAATCGTCCATTATGTAAATTACGGTAGCTGTTGGCGAACAACACCGAAAACAACAGTGATCATCATCGCCGATGATTATCGCCGATGACCATCGCTGATGACTATCGCCAACAGCTACCCTTTCTACCCTATTCTTGGAGGAGAATATAAAAATGAAACACTCACTGTATAAATGGTTTTTACTGCTCGCTTTGGTCGTGCCGCTGGCACTGACCGCCTGCGGGCAAGACCTGGAGCAGGCTGTCGAAGACGCCGCCCGCCAGGTTGAGGAAGCAGCCACCCAGGCTGCCCCGCAAATTGACGATGCTGCTACCCGTGCCGCCGAAGCGCTGGCCGAAGCTCAGCAAGCAGCCGAAGAAGCTATGGATGAGGCCATGGACGAAGAAGAAATGGACGAGCCGGACGAGATAGATGAACCGGACGAAATGGATGACCCCATCTATGGCAACATCGATGAGATCGAACTCGACGGTGCCTTTGTCATCTTTTGGCATCAACACACCGGGGCACGTGAAGAACAACTGCTGGAAATCGTGGACGAGTTCAACGCCACCAACCCTTACGGCATTATTGTTGAAGCCCGCAATGAAGGTGGTTACAGCGACATCTACAACAAGATGATTGCCGGTTTGACTACCGGGGAAGTGCCGGGGCTGACCGTGGCTTACCAGAATCAGGCAGCCGCCTACATGGTGGCCGATGGTCTGGTAGACCTGGATCCGTACATCAACCATCCTGAGTATGGGTTGAGCGAAACTGAACTGAATGACTTCTTCCAGGCTTTTATCGACGGTGACCGTCTGCCTCAGTTCGGCGACAAGCCGTATGGCTTCCCGCCTAACCGCTCTATGGAAGTACTCTACTATAATGCCGAATGGTTGGCTGAGCTGCGCGAAGCCGGCGCTGTCAGCTTTGATGGTCCCCCCCAAACTCCGGAACAGTTCTCCGAAGCTGTCTGTGCCGGAGCCGAAAACCCGTTTAGCAAAAATCCTGATCCCAGCATAAGCATTGGCTATCAGGCCCGTACCGATGCCTCCAACTACGCCGCGCTTGTTTTTGCCCGTGGTGGCGACATCTACGATTACGAAAACAATCAATTCACCCTGGACACACCCGAAGCGCGTGACGGCCTGGGCCAGATGCAAGAACTGCTGGACCAGGGTTGTGCCGCTCGTATCGCCGAGCGCTTTGGAGACCAGACCGACTTTGGTAATGGCCAGAACCTGTTCACCATGGGGTCTTCTTCGGGTCTACCCTTCTACGCCGCGGCTGTTAACGAAGGTGCAACCGGTGGTTTTGAGTGGTCGGTGGCCGCTATCCCCCACACCACATCGGATCCAGTGATGAACATCTACGGCGCCAGCGTCAGCATTCCGCGCACCGACGCGCAAACACAGTTGGCTGCCTGGCTCTTTGTCCGCTACTATACCTCCTCTGAGGTTCAGGCGGATTGGGCACGCGCCAGTAACTACTTCCCGGTTCGCGCCAGTGTGGCCGACGGTCTGGATGAGTACTTTGCCGAAGATCCGGCTTATGAAGCAGCCTTCAGACTGCTGCCCTACAGTAAGCGTGAAGCCCCGGTGGCCGGTTATGACAACATCCGTGACGTGATGACGGGTGCTTTTGAAGAAATTCTGGCCGGTGGGGATATCGACACGGTCCTGGCTAATGCCGAAGTCGAAGCCAATCGTATCCTGGCCGAAGCCGCACCTTAAGAATGGGACGCAGGCTTGTGGTGAGCGCAGCCGAACCATAAACGCAGATTTTTTCATATGCTGTGAATAAGTAGACATAAAAATAGCCTCAAGGGTTACGGCCTTTGGGGCTATTCTTTTAGAAGTATGAATTATGAAGGGTGTCACTTTTCACTTTTCACTTCTTACTTCTTACTTTTTACTGAATACTAAACACAACCATGCCTAACATTGACTTAACCCAACTGCTGGCCGTGGCCCGAGAAACGGCCGTTCTCGCCGGCGATCTCATTCACGAAAAATGGCAGCAGCCGCGCCAGACCAGCAGCAAGGGCTTCCGTGACCTGGTGACAGATGCCGACCTGGCTGCCCAGCGGCTCATCACCGACCGGATTCAGCGGGCGTTCCCCTCACACGGCTTCTTGCCCGAAGAAGAAAATGCCGACCTGCCCACTGAAGGGAAGGTTATCTGGGTCATTGACCCGGTAGACGGCACCACCAATTACAGCCGCCAACTGCCCGTCTTTTGTGTCTCCATTGCCGCGGCCGTGCCCGGCGTGGGGCCGGTGGTGGGTGTGGTCTATGACCCGCTGCGGCAAGAATGTTTTAGCGGAGCCAAGGGAGAGGGCGCCTGGCTAAACGGCCGTTCCCTCCAGGTCAGCCCCGTTACCGATCTCGGCCAGGCTATCATTGGCCTGGACTGGAGCCACAGCCAGACGCTGCGCCAATCAACGCTGGACAGCCTGCCTCGTTTTGCCCACCAGGTGTACACGGTGCGTGCTTTTGGCTCGGCTGCCCTGGCCCTGGCCTGGGTGGCCGCCGGCCGGCTCGACGGCTACCTGAACTATAACCTCAAACCGTGGGACACGGCCGCAGCCGCCCTGCTCATCGCCGAAGCCGGCGGCCGGCTCAGCCATGTGGCGGCCAACGCCCCCCCCATCCCCTGGGCAGAAAAAAACCAGAGCGCGTTTGGCAGTAACGGCCGTATTCATCACGACTTCTTAACAAAAATCACCTGATGGACGATGGACCATGGACGATAGACCATGGCCCACCGTCCGCCGTCTATCGTCTGTCGTCTATTGTCCGCCGTCCAGCCTCTCAGCCGCAAACCAGCCGCCACCCCACCGATCCGGGACCCAACGGCCGTTAAGCAGCAGCGGCTGCCACAGCGGCATATCCCCCTTTTTAAGCCCTGGCCCCGGCACCACTACCACCAGGCCGGTTCCATCACTAAACCAAACCCCTCGCCCGCCCGTCCAGCCGGGCAGGCGCACGCCGGCCGTTTGCACTTGCCGACCGGGCTGTTGGGCCAGTTGGCTTAGGGGAACCGCAGCAGACGGTATTTGAATCAAGGCCAGCGGATGGGCGCTCAGGGGCAACCCGAGCAGTTCCCGCTCCCAGGCCAGCCGTTGGGCCGGCGTATCGGGCGCCACGGCCGTTTCGGTAGCAAAATCAAAAGCCATCTGCCGGGCACTGACCGCCCGCAGCAGCGGTTCCGCCTGGGCCAGCAGCTTGG
>JAWOIM010000074.1:0-10072 GCA_046484685.1 Chloroflexota bacterium
AAGGTACAGACCTGACAGGTTTGGGCAAGCGCTCTCGACTGACAATAGCTATTCGGAAAACCTGTCAGGTCTTAAGTTGACAGCAATAAGTGAAGAGACGTATACCGCTTACCTACAAGGAGATACCCACACAATGAAAAAAACAGCCTGGCTTTTTGGCATTTTATTACTTATCGGACTGACAATCTTTAGCCTCAACACCCCACCGGTGGCGGCCGAGAACCATATCATCGTCACCATCACTGATGATATTGTTGCCAATGATGGTGAATGTTCTCTGCGTGAAGCAATTGCCGCCGCCAATTCCAATGTTCCCTCAGGGTTTCTGCCGGGGGAATGTGCAGCCGGTTCGGCCACGGAAACAGACGTTATTCTGTTGGATGCCGGGGAGAGTTATAATTTGACGATTCAGGGCGCTGATGAGGATTGGGGGGAGACCGGCGACCTGGATATTCTGAACAACCCGGACGTAGAGATAGATATACATGTGAAAGTCACAGGCGAAGGGACAGCGCGTATCAATGCCAGCTTCCTTAACGACCGTATCTGGCACGTTCACTCCGACGCTCACCTGGTTCTGGAACAGGTGGAAACGTTTGGTGGCTCCAGCCCCTTGGGAGGCGGTCTGTTTAACGACAACGGCCGTGTCACCCTGACCAACACCGTTTTTGCGCTCAACACCGCCTACACCGGCGGTGCAATTGCCAACAATGGGGCCAACGCCGTCATCGTCGCCAATGATACTGAAATCTTGCGCAATACCGCCAATACGACGCACGGCGGCGGCGTTCTCAATCAAAACGGCGCCTCGATTTTTCTGATTGGCAGCCATGTTTACGGCAATCAGGCGGCCGAGCACGGCGGTGGGCTGGCCAACGGTGCGGACGAATCGGTCATCAATATAAGTCGCAGCACACTTAATGACAATGAAGCCGGATCGTGTGGCGGCGCTGTGGCCAACTGGGGCGGCGGTGTCCACGTTCATTTCGGCAGCCAGATACTCAATAATTCGGCCGCACAGTATGGCGGCGGGGTATGCAACGGTTCCGGTGTCGTCAACATGATCATGGAAACGGTCATTGAAGGCAACGAAAGCAGCTTTTACGGCGGTGGCATTAGCAATGCAGATCTGCTGAATATTACCGACAGCGTGGTGCGAAACAACAAGGCGTTTGACAACAACAATGATGGCGGGTTTGGCGGCGGCTTCTATACCGCCCCCGGCAGCCAGACAAAGATCAACCGCAGCGCGATTTTGGGTAATACGGCCGATCATTCCGGCGGCGCGATTTTGGCACAAGGCACACTGGAAATTTACAACAGCACCCTGAGTGGCAACTTCGCCATTTTTGGCGGCGGGCTGTTGGTCTGGCCCCTGGCCGATGTGACGGTTGTTAACGCCACCATCGCCGCCAATGCCAGCGTGGGGCAAAACGGCGTCGGTCTGCTGCAAGCGGGTGGCCAGATAGCCATTGGCAACAGCCTGCTAGACAACCTGGGCGGCAACTGCTATCAGAGCGACGGCACGTTTGTCTCTCTGGGGCATAACCTGTCCGGCGATGACAGCTGCCTCTTTACGGAGGCAGGCGACCTGAATGACGTGGACCCGCTGCTGGCTGAACTGGAAAACGGCGTTCACCAACTGCATCCGGACAGCCCGGCCATTGACGCCGGAGACGCAGCCCTGTGTGCGGAGACGTCGGTGTTTTATCTAGATCAACTGGGACAAACACGGCCGAAATTCAACGGCTGCGACATCGGTGCCGTAGAATGGCAGGGATTCGACCTCTATCTGCCGGTCATTATCCGCTAACCTGATTGACTGACAAAACTTATCTAACCGCAGAGAACACGGAGAGCGCAGAGAAAAATAAAGGAGAAATCTCTGTGTCCTCTGCGCTCTCTGCGGTAAAAAATGAGATGTGTCAGTCAACCAGATCCGCTAACACAAAGGCGTACAAACTTATATGGGATAATTTCATATCAACATGAGTATGGCAAGAAATCGTGGGGCGCAGACCTGACAGGTTTGCGAAACCTGTCAGGTCTCCCACAAAACGCTGCCATACTCTATCAACATAATTGACTTGACAAACGTCAAAAACTGGTGCAAAATGCCGCACCAATTTAAGAGACAAGACCTAGTAGAATCCACAATTAATTAGCAACTAGCCATAAAACCGGTAAACAAACAGCTTGAGAGGGGAGCATTCATCAGAGAAAACCCGGACGCGGTTGCAAAAGCCTGGTGTACAAGGAGGGCAGAATGCGTATACAGGTCTATTTATCCAGTTTCCTGCGGCTGCTCATAGCTGTTTCACTCATTGCTTCCATGTTTCCGCGCCCTGTGTGGGCGTCCTCAACCCAACCCGCGACGCTCAAGCAAACGGCTGATTTTGCCGGTCCTGCTGCCGACGAAGTTGAAATCTTAACTGAGTCATTAGACCCGCTATTGCCCGCTTCTTTGGCTGCGGCCGTGACAGAATTTACCCCCAACGGCTTCCTGATAAATAGTGATCTGACTGCCACTTCTTCTGCCGGCGCTGTAGACTGGGTGGATAATCCGCTGACCGTGGGGCGTGTGCAGTCGGCTTACCGGGCAGCCGACGCTATTGACGCCACGCTGGTTATAACCGTTACCGTCCACAACAACCGGCCGCCGTCCAGCTTTGTCCAACTGCCGGCCGGAGCTACCATAACCGATACCCTGGCCCTGTTTGCTGACGTAGACCTGACAGATGATCCCAACACTGTTCGCAACGTTATTCTCACTAACCAACTGGCCGGCGGCATTACCCTATTGGCGGCGACACCCTTACCTGACAGCCGCGACTCCGAATACGTCTGGAACCTGGGCGACATCCCACCCCTGGGACAGGCGGAGGTCGTGCTGCAACTGGAAATACCAGGGGCCGTTACCGATTTTATCAGTCTGGATACCGGTGCTGCTGCCTGGGGAACGCTTCAGGGTCGTGGCGTTAGCGGCCAGGCGTGGCCGGCCGCGCTGGCCCCGGATATGCTCGAGGGTGAGCCGTTAGACCGCTGGCTGAAGCGCACGCTTGATGCCGATACCCACGATCCCTACCTGCTGGCGCAGGCCGCCCGGCTGGGTCAGGATCCGGCGCGGATGTTTGCCTACGTACGCAGCCTGGGTTACGAAGCTTATACCGGCAGCCTGCGCGGCACACGTGGTACGCTCTGGAGTGAAGCAGGCAACGCTGTTGATCAGTCCAGTTTGCTCATTGCTTTGCTGCGTTCCTCCGGCATTCCCACCCGTTATGCCCACGGCACCTTGAGCCAGACACGCACCGAAGAGCTGATCCTGAGCATGTTCCCCACGCCAACACGTTACATTGGCCACATACCGGCCGAACTGGACGTATCCGAACCGACGGCGGACCCGCAAATTCTGGCCGAAGCCGGCGACCACTGGTGGGTGCAGGCCTACCTCAATGGCCAATGGCTGGACCTGGACCCCAGCTTCCCGCAGGCTGCACCGGGTGAGGTCTTCGCCGATACGCTGTTAGAAACTATGGATGAACTGCCCGACGCGCTGCGCCATCGCGTCACGGTCCAGGTCGAAGTTGAAACGTACAACATGTTCCTCTTTGGCTTGCAGCGCACGATCCAGTTAGATCACACCTTCCGCAGCGTGGAATTGGCCGGCAATCCTGTGACGCTCGGTCACCTGGTTGACACAGATGTCCAGGCTGGACTTATTTCATATTACGAACAGCGCACCTATATACCCTATCTGTTACTCGATGATGAGATCGTTGAAGGCACACCGTTCGATGAGATTATGTCGAGTATTTTTGGTGCTTTGATCAATCGTATTGTAACGGCCGAATGGTTACTTTTCACCCTCCAACACCCCGACGGCAGCAGCCAAACCTATCGTCGCGAAATTGCCGATTTAATCGGCTTTGAAAATCGCCAGACCGGTGGCAGCATCCAGTTTGAATTTGAATCGGGCAGCACCCCATCCTTCCTGAATGAACAATCCTCTTACACCAGCCTGGTGGGGGCCGCCACTGTGCCCGAATCGGTGATTCCGGCCTTCTACCCACAGGTGGTGGCGGCCATGGCCGATATGCACGAAGCGAACGAGGCGGCGCAGGCTGCCCTCAACAGCGACGCCCCCGAAAGTGAAAAGCTGGCCCACCTTCGTCAGGCACAGTTGGCCTTTAGCCAGGTAGCCCGCCTGAGCCAGCAGATGCACCTGCTGACCTTTGCCGCTGCCTCCGATTTTGGCAGCCAGCAATTGGGCAACGCTTTTCTGGTCAAGCCCTACTTTGATACACCGCGTATCTTGATTACCTCCTGGGAATGGGATGAGGCCAACGACGTCCGGCGCGTTTACTTTGACCTGCATCGTGATGATATACGGACGGTGGCCTATCCGGGCCAGGCCTGGGAGGGCTTGATGGCCTTCAACTATGCCCGCGGCCTGCAAGAAATTGCTCTAGAAAGCACGCTGCTGGAAGAAATGGCGGCCGAATCGGCCACCAGTGTCCATGCCGTCTTCAGGGAAGCGAAGCTGGCCGGTATACCGCTGGTCGCCCTTACGGCCGTTGACCGGGAGGAGTTAGCCCGGCTGGAGATTTCCGCCGAAGCCAAAGCCCGCATCAGTGAAACTTTACAAGAAGAGCAGAACACGGTCATTGTGCCGGCCCAGATGGTCACGATCAATGGCCAGACCACGGTCGGCTGGATCGTCATTGATGAAGTCAACGGCCGTACCGTGGACATGATGGAAAATGGCCAGCGGTTGGCTGCTATCGAGTACGGCTTCATACTCGCTTCCGACTGGCACAAACTCAACTTTGCCTTCATCGGTTTTATGCAGGGTTTTGCCGCTTATTCGCTGGCTTTTGTCGGCTCCTTGCTGGGCAATCTGAACAGCGGGGCCAGCATTAAAGATATCTGGGCCAAGTCGTTGGAGGAGGCCACTGCGCTGGTCGATGATATTGTCAAGACGATTGACGCGGGTGCCCACTTTCTCGGTAACTGTACCTTTATTCCGGGCAATCCGACCAACGATTGGGTTAAAGCCTATCTCCACGGCACCGGTTACGGCGTCAACATTACCATTGGCTTCAAATTAAAGTTAGGCTTTGCCGGTGACGTGGCCAAATGTCTGGGTATACCAACCGGCCACAGCGAAACGATTTACGAGAAAACGATTACCGGCGGTGGTTTTATCAACGGGGCCACCGCTGCCGACATGTATATGCGCAGCCAGGTAGACCCACCTTTGCCGGCTCTGCTTATGGCCCGCTGGCCGGGTGAAGCGCCAGGGCTGGCGCAGGTAACGCAAACGGTACCGGTGGCGGCAACCTTGAGCGGCAGCCAGGTGAACGCTGTCGTGGACACGGAACTGCTGGCCGCGACGGGTACCCTGGACTTTAACTGGAGCCAGAGCGATACCTGGTCCAATGGGCTGGCCTTTACCAGCCTGACAGCGGCTGCCGCCTCGCTCTACGACGAAGGGGGCACATTACTGGGTTCGGGTCTGTTAGAAGCATGGCCACAGAGCGACGCTACGGCCGCTACGGCCCTTGTATCCGGTGCTGAGGTGGGCCTGGCGGCCACCGGCACGGCCGCTTTTTATGCTCCGGCGCTCACCGGTCTGGCGGCCGGCAGCGACTGGGCGAACTATACAGCCCAACTTACAGCCGCTGCTCCTTACACCATTGAGCTGGTAGAGGCCCTGGTGAGCCTGGACGGCATGGCCGTTTATAGCGGCCGCTTAACGGCCGTTGTCACCGGTAGTAGTGAAGTCAGCGGCGATAGTTTAACGGCCGTACCCAACTTTGCTCCTAACATGAACGCCACCACCAATCTGGCCAACCTGATAGTGGCCCCAGTTGGGGGCAGCGTTACTGTTGGCGGCCAGGCAGTGCCTGCCAACAATGGCTTCGCCCTGGCCGATTATGCCGGTTCCCTTACGCTCAGCGAGCTGGATCCGGCCGCAGACCGGGCCACGCTCGACGGTAATGCCCTGTTCTTTACTCTCAATCTGGCTCCGGCCACCAGTACCACGGCCGCTACTAACCCGGTTGCCTTCCAGGCGACCATACCGGCCAATTTTAACGACAGTTACACTATGACCGTGACCGGCCCGGTCGGCTGGCAAATCGACGTTGATGCCGGCGGTACTGTTAGCGCCGGTCCGCCTCTGGGCAGCGCCGCCGGTGACTACTCGCTGCAAGTGGTGGCCCAATCTCACACGTATCCGGGCCTGTTTGTTGCGGCCGAGCATACCGTCACCGTCATGGATTCTGAGGGTGTGGCTCTGGCAGTTCACAACGATCCGTTCATAACCGTTCCCTGGGGACCGGCAGCGGACAACGCCGTACCCGGCAGCACCAACAGCGGCCAGCTTCAGTTAACCGGGGCCGCTTTTACCATTGACATTACCAACACCTCCAGCATCGCCCATACGTTCGACCTCTCCGTCAGCGGGCTGGCGGCCGACTGGGTTATTCTGAGTGGGGCTGCCGGCCAGACGGCAGCAACAATCTCCCTGCCGGCGGGTGGCGTGGGCCAACTTGGTCTCTATATTTCACCAACGCTCTCTTTGCCGGCCGCCGGTACACCCTATGCCTTCAACGTGACGGCAACAGCCGTGGCCAATCCCGCCCTCAGCCAGAGCGCCTCGGACACCTTTATCGTCCCGGCCATTGCCTTTAGCCACATGGTTGTCGCCCCAGACATTGTGTACGCGGCACCGGACAGCACCGCCAGCTTCGATCTGGCCCTGAGCAACGTGGGCAATGTGGCCGGTGATTTTGCCCTTAACCTGCTCCTCCCCGACGCTACTTGGACAGAGCTTTCCACCCTACAGAATCCGGTCACCGTGGCCGCCGGCGCCACCGTGACCCAGGTTGTCACCCTGTCATTGCCAGAAGCTGCTACGCTGGGCCGTACCTACCAGGTCCTCATCGAAAGCCCGGTACCGGACATAGAGGAATATGTGCAAAAGGCGGTTGTGGCCGTGATCGCGGTCAGCCCTCAAACCGAGGCGCTGTATGAGCTGGCGGCCGACATGGAAGAGCTATTCCCCGATAACGTTAGCCTGCCGGCCGCGCTGCAAGCGTTGGGCCTGGCCGTGACCGACCTGGAAGCCTCCTGTGCCACCACCTGCGCCCTGGACCTGCGTGACCGGGTTGTGGCTGCCCTGATAAGCCTGGCCGACCAGGTGGAGGCGCTGGCCCCCCAAGGGGAAACGGCCGCAACGCTGCGCCAGATTGCAACCGATATGGCCACGGCTACTGAAGCGGCTGAACTGCTGGCGGGCACGGCCGCCATTGGCGAGGCCATTGTTACGCTCCAGGTGGAGTTAGAAGCGGTCGCCCAGCACAACTTGCAGGCCTGGTTGACCCCGGGTCTGGTGGCCATCCTGGACGACGGCAGTGCGCCGGCTGAATATACGCTGCGCCTGACCAATCATGGCCGCCTGGAAACAACGGCCGTTATGACCCTGACCGCCCCCACAAACGCCAGCAGCGCCTGGACCAACATGACTGCCATCCTCCAACCCGGCGAGTTGTTAACCATCCCCATTTCCATCAGTTCGACCGTAAGAGGTCTCGAGTCGCTGCAGGTAGATATTACGGCCGCCGAATCAAGCCTGATTTCCCGTCAGGTTCGGGCCTCCCTCAACGTGGTTGATGCCTTTGTACGGGTGACCCAGGTCATTGCCGAACCGGCCTTTGTAGAGACCGGCACCAGTTCCACCGACCTCTCGGTCGAAATTGCCAACGTGGCCAATGTTTACCGGCCGGCCGTGGCCCACACCAGCATTCTGACGCCCGATGGCTCCCTTATTTGGTCAGAGGCCACCCCGGTTGAAGTCAGAACCGGTGCCCCGCGCCTCCACGCCCTGGGCACGGTCGATACCTCCGGCTGGGCGGCCGGTATTTACACCGTTACCGTGGAATTGGTTGATGGCGACGGCAATTTTATTCCTGACGGCCGGGGAGTTGGTTTCCTGGCAGCCGGCCAGGTGATCGAAGCCCACCACGCCGTTATCCCTGCCCTGGTGGTGCCGGGTAATGTGACGGTAACGACCGTCATTACGACGCAAATGCGGCCGGACTTGCCCCAGCCTTCGGGCAGCAGCACGAACCACAGCCTGACTTTGAACCAGGATGACCCCGACATAGCCGGCGACAGCGCAGAGATAATGGAAGAAACGGCCGTTGCCCGCCCAACTGTGGCGCTGAACGAAGCCGGTCACGACACTGCCGCAGCAACGGAACTGACAGCAGTGACTCTGACGGCCGCCTCATCGACCCAGGAGACATCGAGCAACGTCTTATTGGAAGAAGGGGAGACTGGCATTATCCGCTACGAAGAAGACGATCCGGCGTTGATCTATGAACCGGAATGGACCAGAGCCAGCTACAACTGGGTCAGCGGCGGTTTTTCTTCCTACCACGACGTCAGTGGCAGCAGCGTCAGCCTGACCTTTGAGGGCACCTGGCTGGGTCTTGGTTTTGCCACCCGCACCAACTCCGGTCTGGCCGAAATCTTTATCGACGATGTGAGCCGGGGCATTGTTGACACCTACAGCCGTTTCGACAGCACGATAAGCGTCTATTACGATGACCTGACGCCCGGCAGCCATACCGTCACTATTGTCGTCCTGGGTGACCGCAATCCGAACTCGACGGCCAACTTCGTGCGCCTGGACTACATTGACGTCTGGGACGGCAGCGCCATGGTGGAGGGCACCTTCGAGCAGGACAGCGACCGCGTCCATCTCAGCCCCAACTGGACGACGGTGAGCAACGCGCTGGCCGGCGGCGGCAGTTTCATCCGCAGCGGCTCAAGCGCCTGGTTCCCCTTCACCGGCGACTCGGTCACCTTCCAGGCGTTTGCCTACAGCAGCGGCGGCCAGATAGAGATTTTCATTGACGGTCAGTGGCAGGGGCGCTTCGACCTGTATAACGCCAGCAACGCCCTGCGTACCTTCTCTTTTGCCGGCCTGGGCGCAGGACCACACGTTTTGCAAGTACGGGCCTATCGCAGCAACGCCACCGTGGATGCTTTTATTACGCCCGGCAGCCCACCCTTCTACGAGCCGCCTGTGCCGACCGGCATTACCCGTTACGAAGAGGACCATCCGGACCTGTTGTACAATGGCGTGCCTTTCATGCAGACGGCTACCAGTTGGGTTATGACCACGGCCGCCCGTGGCAGCCGCGGTTACATGGCCTACTCACAAACAGCCGGCGATACCATTAGCCTGACATTTGAGGGCACCTGGGTAGGTGTTGGCCTGCTCACCTTCACCAACGCCGGTATGGCCGAAATCTTTATCGACGGGGAGAGCCGGGGCGTCGTAGATACCTACAGCCGAACGACCAACGAGATTGCTCTTTATTACGACGATCTGGCTCCCGGCAGCCATACGCTCACCATCGTTGTCCTCGGCAGCCGTAATCCCAACTCCTCCAATGACCGGGTTTTCCTGGACTACATTGATGTCTGGGACGGCACAATCATGCCGGACGGCACCTTTGAAGCGACAACGGCCTACGAAGAAAATCCGCGGCTGCACCAGAGCACCAATTGGAGCCAGTTTAACCATGCCAGCGCCAGTGAGGGCACCTACATCCGTGCCGGCTCCAGCGTCTGGTTCCCCTTCACCGGTGAATCGGTGACCTTCCAGGCTTTTGCCTACAGCGGCGCCGGCGAAGTGGAAATATACATTGACGGCCAGTGGCAGGCTCGCGTCGATCTCTACAATGCCACCACCATCACCCGCACGTTCAGCTTCGGCAACCTGGGGCCTGGGCCTCACGTCTTGCAGATTACCAACTACCGGGGCACGGCTACGGTGGACAACTTTACCACGCCGGGCAGCCCGCCGTTCTATGAAGCGCCGCTGCCCACAGGTATCATCCGTTACGAAGAAGACCATCCGGCCCTGCTCTACAACGGCGTGCCCATCGGGCAAACAGCCACCTCCTGGGTCACGTCAAACGCGGTCCGGGCCAGCCGGGGCTACGTCTATTACTCGCAAACGGCTAACGACACGGTTACGCTTGACTTTGAAGGC
>JAWOIM010000080.1:0-14881 GCA_046484685.1 Chloroflexota bacterium
GTTTTCACTCTTCTCTCTCGCTTCTATCATTTTCCCTGAGATGAGATGTGGAATAGGATCTATTTCTGCGGTGGGTTTCATATGCACGTCGTTGATGTGCATCCGGCGTAGAACTCTTTAGAAAACGGGCGGCCAAAAGACCCAGCGTAAACGCACCACCAATAAACAGTTCCGGCTGTCGTCGGGCGAAATCTTCTGCATCATACATTAAATCTTCCAAGTCTCGATCTCGCAGATACCCTGACATATGATCAATTTGGTCGGCTACTTGTTGACTGTAGGTGGCAAACGCACCCTGATCCTGTTGGCGCAGCTGATCACTCGACTGACGCAGTGCTTTGGCCAAACCCGACAACTGATCGACGGCTGCATCTTTTTGCTCAGACAAAGCAGACTTCGCCTGGTGACTGGCTTCATCAACCATGGGTTTGGTTTCATTGAGTAGTTCGGTAGCTTTCTCCTTAACAAGCTGGGTTTTGTCAACAGGCTGGGTTTTGTCTTTAACCGTTGCTGTTACCTGCTCTGTAATACTTTCCTCATTATTCTTATCATCTTTGTTAGTTGCTGTGTTATAGTTGCGCGATTTCTCATTCATAGCTGATCTCCTAAATTGCCCTTATGGCCTATGGGTTAATATTAATTTTCTTACCTACACTACTCTTCTTAATTAGTTTAGGGCATAGGAGTGATGGTTAGAAGGTATCCCTAAATAGAAACTGGATATAAAAAGGGTACATACGCTTATGTTTTAATAATTTTTCTATGCGAATTGTTTTACAATCTGTGGCATGTAGGCCCTCTGGTGGACATTGTCACGGAAATACATCTGATAAATAGCTGCAGCCTCGTGTCGGCTGGTTGCCCCGATTTTTTTCAAGATATTGTGCACATGGTTCTTGACGGTGCCACATTCTACACACAACCTGCTGGCAATCTCTCGGTTGGTTAAGCCGTCACAAATGAGTTTTATAACCTCTCGTTGCCGGGGAGTAAGTAAGGTAAGCTGCTCTTGCTTTTTCCCATTCAGCCCGGTAGATGAAGTGGCCAGATTGTTGATGTGCCTCATCATAATAGCTGCCACCTCGTCAGAAACCAGTGCTCGTCCCTCAATGGCTGCTCTGAACTTGCGCAGCAAGTCTTCCGTGGCATCATTTTCTAGTATATAGCCGACAATACCTGACTCGATAAAGCGCACAATCTCAACCGGCACATCAGGAATACCCACGACAATTAAGCTTTTCTGTTTATACTGGGTATGTAATTCGTGGATTAAAGCGGCCGTTTCTGCTCCGGCAAAATTATAACCAATCAAAACCACATCACACTGGGGCATTAAAAAATGCAGTTGTTCTACTTGCGAGGTGCACCCTATCACGTAGACATCCTCTTCTTGTTTAAGGACAGCCCGGATAGAATCACAGACAAACATCATCTCATCAGCAATCAAGACTCGTATCTTCATGTCACCCACATAACTCCTTTCCATTGCCTCTCACGATATCAATGAATAGCTTTTACTTGTTACTTGTTACTACTCGTTACGAATACTAATACTATGTTCACTATCCATTATGCCTGCGGCTGGGAAAAAGCAATATGGGGGATTACCCTACCATTTAGACGATCCAGCCCCCATTTTCATGCTAACTGATGAAAATCTGTTCTTACATGTCTCATCATCAGGGCATGATTCTGGTAACATTACTAAATGGTTAATGGATCTGCTGACTACTCGACGGCACACGGGTAGTCAATCAAGGGGAATCCGATACGTGCCCGGAAGAGAAAAGAAAAACGGCCGTTTCAGTTACCTGAAACGGCCGTTTTGTCTACACATGGTCCAATTCTTTTTTAGCGGCTATTATGCTTGCCGCAAAAGCCTTAGTGGGTTGGTTGACGATCGAAGTAGTCATCAACCTCACGCTGGGCTTCTTCACGAGTATAGCCATAGCGTTCTTGAACGCGGCCAACAAGTTTATCATATTCGCCCTCGATCTGCTGGAGGTCGTCATCGGTCAACTCGCCCCACTGCTTCTTTACTTCACCTTTGAACTGGTTCCATTTCCCTTTCATGATATCCCTATTCATTTTACTTACCTCCGTATAGTTAGATTTGTCTATGGGTTAGACTTATTTGCTACACAAGCGTAACAAATCTACCCTCACTATACTCAAATTTGTTACTGATTCCAATGGGTAAGGATATAAACGAATGGTATATAATTGGCACATGTAAGAGTTACATACATCCGGAGAGACTACACAAGTTTACGAAACGTTTTTGGTCTGGCACCTATTTCTATAGCAGCTTTCACTCAAGTCAGCGCCGCCAGCTCAATTTGAATAAAGTCCCCGGCCGTCACCTGCAAACTGCGCATCGGCTCCAGGTAGCGCTCGGTAGTGGTGATACTGGCATGGCCTAACATCTGCTGGATTTGGCGCAGGTCCGCCCCCCCTTTTAAAGCCAGCGCGGCCGCTGTGCGCCGCAGGTCATGGGCAGCTAAGGCCGCGTCCCCCTTCCTATTTATGTACCCCGCCGCCAGCACATGTTCTTTCACCACATTATAGATGGCCTGCGCTGACAAATGGCCATCGGTGCGCGTGCCCCCCTTCGTCCGTACCGACCCGGCCAGGCTGCCGTCTTTGTTCAGGGCGTGAAAAATGCGCCCCTGGTATTGTCCGACTGCCTCGGCCCATCTGTCCAGGGCACTCTTGACCCAGGGCGGAATGCCCACCGAGCGTACCCGGCCTCGCTTGCCCACTAAGTCGATAATGGCCCAACGGCCGTCTCGCTGCTGCACCATCTCCCAGGTCAGGGCGGCCACTTCAGAGCGGCGCAGGCCGGTGCCCACCATGACCGCCAACACCGCCTGGTCACGGACCGCCTTCAGCAGAGGAATCTCCTCCTGCCGCCAGCGATAAACGGGCGTATTGATTAACCTCTCCGCTTCCGCGGCCGTCAGCCAGTTGCCGGCCCGCACGCCCTCTTGTTTCACCCCTTTGACTCGCTCCACACCGTAAGCCAGGGTGGGAGGGACCAGACCATTGTCGGCCGCCTCAGAGGCCAGTTTGCGAATAGCCGACAGCGCCTGGTTGATGCTGCTGCGGCTTTTGCCCGTCTGCAGCATCGTTTCCCGGTAGGCGTTGATGGTCGCTTTGGTGAAGCCGGGACGGCCGTTAGCTTCATACCAATCCAGGAAATCAATAAGGGCGCGGCTGTAGGCCCGCTTGCTGTGTGGACTGTCGACGCTTTGCGTCACCAAATCAATGATGGCGTACCAGTCATCTTGGGGAATAAGAGCGGTCGTTTGTGTGACCATACTACTATATTATGTCAAATTTTTTGTTTGTCAATAGCTGAGACAGTTCCACCAAACTGGCCCCTGGGGAAGGTTGGCAGCCATAAATATCTGGGGTCAACTGGGTCCTTATCTGATATGCCTGAAAGACACGGGTGATAAACGTCTCGGTCTGCTGTTCCTTAACAAGGGCGATAGCGCAGCCGCCAAATCCCCCACCGGTCATGCGTGCGCCCAGACACCCCTCTTGTTGGCGGGCGATCTCGACCATCACGTTTAAGGTGGCGCTGCTGACTTCATAATCGTCGCGCAGGCTGTCATGGCTGGCGTTCATGAGGTCGCCCAGCCGGCGGCCATTGCCCTCCCGCATAGCCTGTGCCGCCAACAAGGTTCTTTCATTCTCACTAATAACGTGCCGCGCTCGTTGGCGAATGAGGGGCTCTAAGCGGCCCGCATGGTACTCAAAGTCAGCCCGGCTCACGTCGCGTAAAGCAGGGACGCCTAATAGCTGCGCCGCCCTTTCACACTCAGCCCGGCGCTCGTTGTAGGCAGAATCAACCAGACCGCGCGGCGTTTTGGTATCCATGATAATAACGGTCGTGCCCTCTGGCAAAGGTACCGGCGTCAACGACAACGAACGACAATCCATCAACAGTGCATGCCCGGCCACCCCAGCAGCAGAAATCAATTGATCCATGATGCCCGTTTGCAGATTCAACCACTCATTTTCGGTTTGTTGGCCGATTTGGGCCATGCGGGCTGCCTCCCAGGGGAAACTGGAGACAGCCGCAAAGGCCCGCGCCACCGCCATCTCCAGTGCCGCAGAAGAAGAGAGGCCAGAGCCGATGGGCACATTGCCCCTCATTACTCCTTCCCAGCCGGAGAGGGCATAGCCATTTTGCTGCAAGGCCCAGGCCACCCCTACCACATATTGGGGCCAACCCTCCTGGCTGCGGGTGAGCGTGTGCAGGTCAAACGCAATGGTTTCAGCAAAATCCAGCGATTGTACCTGCACCACCTTGTCCTGACGCGGTCGCAGCGCAATCCACAGCGCCCGATCAATGGCCAGGGGCAGGCAAAAGCCATCGTTATAGTCGGTATGTTCGCCAATCAAATTTACCCGACCCGGTGCCCGCACAACAAATTCCGGGGAGTCACCAAAGCATTCCACAAATGATTGCCAGACAGATTGGGATAGATTCATACTCATCCTTGAGTCCACTGAAAAAAGCCAACGCAGAGACGCGGAGGCGCAGAGTTACCAGAGAGCGAATCCTCTGCTTCTCTGTTTCTCTGCGTTGTTTCAGTAAAGCCATTCTTTTTTATAGTGACTGGAAGGCAAATCGCGCAGGCGTTGGGCCGCTTGTTCGGCCGTTAAATCGCGTTGGGCTTCGCCGAGCATTTCAAATCCCACCATGAACTTTTTGACGGTCGCCGAACGGAGCAAAGGGGGATAGAAATGGGCGTGAAGCTGCCAATGCGTGTTGTCGCCGTCGTCACAGGGCGCGCCGTGCCAGCCCATTGAATAGGGAAATGAGGTTTCAAACAGATTATCGTACTTGATAAGCAACTGCTTGAGGATGTCGGCCAACGCATCCCGTTCGCTGTCTGCCAGGTCGGGCAAATGCAAGACGTGCCGGCGGGGCATGAGCAAGGTTTCAAAGGGCCAGACCGCCCAGAAGGGGACAACAACCAGCCAATGCGCATTTTCCACGACAATGCGTTCCTGTTTTTCGGCTTCCTGTTGGGCGTACTCTACCAGAAGGGAACGGCCGTTGTCATCCCAATATGCCCGCTGCTGCTTATCTTCTTTAAACGGCTCATTGGGCAGCGTATCCAGCGCCCAAATCTGGCCGTGTGGATGGGGCATAGAACACCCCATGACTGCGCCTTTGTTCTCGAAAACCTGCACCCAGCGGTAGGTCTGGCCCAGGTCGGTTATCTGTTCTGCCCAGGTGTCCACCACCTGGCGGATATCCGGCAGCGTCATTTCCGGCAGCGTCAGGTTATGCTGGGGCGAAAAGCAGACGACTCTGGTCGTCCCGCGGACCGCTGCCAGTTGAAACAAGGATGAATCCCCTTCGGCACCGGGCGTTTCGGGAAGCAGGGCAGCAAAGTCATTGGGGAAGACATAGGTGTGGGCGTAATGGGGGTTGGTAATGCCGCTGGTGCGGCTGTTGCCGGGACAAAGATAGCAGGCAGGGTCGTATGACGGCCGTTCTTCCCCTGGCAGTTTTTCTACCTGGCCTTGCCACGGCCGTTTGGCTCGATGGGGTGACACCAGTACATACTCACCCGTCAGCGCATTCAAACGCCGGTGTGGATAGGTGGTGGCAGCAAATTTCATAGAGATTCTCACAAGTGATACTCAGACAATGATTGACAATATCGACGAACCGCTGTTTTTATAGGCTGTTGTCGGCCCCGATGGTTTCGGCCCCGATGGTTTCGGCCCCGATGGTTTCGGCCAACGCCTCATTAAAAATGGTCAGCGCCTCACCAATCTGCACCTCACTGACCACCAGCGGTGGAATCCAGCGAATAACATTGCCGTAGCTGCCACAGGTGAGCAGGAGCAGGTTGCGGCGCAGGCAGGCTTGCTGCACGGCCGTGGCCGTGGCCCCATCCGGCTGCCCTTGTGCGTCGGTGAACTCGGTGGCTACCATCAGCCCCACGCCGCGCACGTCGCCAATGATAGGATATTCGGCTTGCAGGTCGCGCAGCCCTTCCAGAAGCTGTGCCCCGCGTGCGGCCGCATTTTCCGGCAGCTTTTCCTGGCGCAAAACGTCGATGGTGGTGGCGGCGGCCACGGCCGTTACCCCATTGCCACCGCCATAGGTGCCGCCGTGCGTACCGGGCGGCCATTTGGCCATAATTTCCCGGCCGGCTCCGAGAGCCGAAATGGGCATGCCGCTGCCCAGCCCTTTGGCCATCACCAGGATGTCCGGCTCGACCCCGGCCTGGTCCAGGTAAAACATCGACCCGGTACGGCCGAATCCCGACTGCACCTCATCAAAGATTAACAAAATACCGTGTTCGTCACAAAGCCGGCGCAGCCCTTGTAAAAAGCGGCGCGGCGCGGGCACATAGCCCCCTTCACCCAGAACCGGCTCAATGACAAAAGCGGCCGTTTCTGCCGGTGCGGTTTGACTGTGCAGCAGCAGGTCCAATTGTTTTAAACAGAAATCAACGGCCGTTTCTTCATCCCAGCCAAATTGATAGGCATACGGAAACGGAGCGACAAAAATAGCGCCGGGAAGCGGCTGGTAGTTATAGCGGTAGATATATTTGGACGTGGTCATGGCCATCGTCTGGTGGGTACGGCCGTGGAAGCTCCCCTGAAAGACGACGATGTTGCGCCGCTGCGTGGCCGAGCGGGCCAGCTTGACGGCTGCCTCTACCGCCTCCGCACCGCTGTTGGCGAAGAAAAACTGATTGATACCGGCCGGCGTAATCTCGTTTAGCTTCTGGGCCAGTTCCAGGACGGGGGGCGTAATGACCACATTCATCTGGCCAAAGATAAAGTTGGCCACCTGAGACTGTACGGCCGTTACCACCCGCGGATGGCAGTGGCCGGTATTGGTCACCCCAATGCCGGAGGTAAAGTCCGTGTACCGCTGTCCATCTGCGTCATATAAATAGACGCCCTCACCCCGCACCGGCTGAATGTCGGTCAGGTGGCTCCAGACGGGGGCCAGTAAGTCAAGTGTGTCGTTGTTCATAGGTCATTAGTGAGAAGTGGGAAGTAAGAAGTAAAAAGTGGTGCTGCAGCTTTCCACTTCTTACTTCTTACCTCTTACTTTTTACCTGGCTTTAACGGCCGTCCACGTATCCGAAAAGATAATCGTCTCGTCGTCCCGCTCGATCCATTCCAGGCGGTCATAGACCTCATCGGTGACAATCATGCCGCCCGCTTCCAGAATTTCAAAGTATTCATCATCCAGCAGCGGTTCGGCCGCTTCGTTGGGGGTAAAGTAATAGGTATAGTTGCTCAACTGTGCCCCAATTTCGGCGTCCAGCAGATAGTTGATGAAAACTTCGGCCGTATAAGGATTGGGGGCATCACTGGGTATAGCCAGATTGTCCATCCAGATAGCGCCCCCCTCCTGGGGAATGACAAAGAAAACATTCTCGTTTTCGCTGCGAGCAACGGCCGTGCCGCCGCTCCAGGCCAGGGCCATCACAACCTCTTCCCCGGCCAGCGTCCCACTGTAATTGTCGGAATCATACCCGGCCAGACACTCCTTTTGAGCAATGAGCAGTTCTCGGGCCTCGGCGTGGTGGTCAGGATTGGAGTCATTGTAGGAGTAACCCAAATATTTCAGGGCCGCGCCCACCGCTTCCCGTTCGTCATCCAGTAGGGAGATAAAGCCGCGATGTTGGCAGGCCAAATCCGGGTCGAGTATGGTGGCCCAACTGTCCACATGCTCATCCAGATAAGCCATGTTGTAGGCGATGCCGGTTGTCCCCCACTGGTAGGGGATGCTGTAAGTGTTGTCCGGGTCATAGTAGAGGCCGAGCAGGTTGGGATTCAGGTTTTCATAGTTGGTCAGCGTGGCCCGGTCAATTTCGTGCAGCAGGCCGCGCTCGACCAAAATTTGCACGGCGTAATCGGAGGGCACAATCAGGTCATACCCAGAGTTACCGGCCTGGATGCGGGCAATCATATCCTCATTGCTGGAGAAAATGTCCTGATTGACGCGCACGCCACACTCTTCTTCAAACTGGTCCATGATGTCTTCGTCCATATAGTCGCCCCAGTTAAAGAAGTTGATCGAAGCGGCCAGCCGGCTGCGGTCGCCACAGCGATCTGAGACTTCTTCGGCCATTTCTTCATCCGCCGGTGCCGGTGCGGCCGGTTCTTCGGCTGCGGGTACGGCCGGTTCTTCAACCGTTGGCGCAGCATCACCACCACAGGCCACTGCCAGGGCCAAAACAAAAGCCAACAAGAGCATAAGCCAGGATCGTTTATACATTTTTTTCATCTTTCTCCTTCCTTTCTAAACAAGTATCTGATAATTTACATGGCTGTAGGGGCTGTGCCTTGTGCCTGCCCCATAGAGGGCGACCACAAGGGTACGCCCCTACCATGCGAACCGAAAACTGATAACCGTACGCGAAGCGGTCGCTCAGCGACATTACTGATTACTGATTACCGATAACCCTCCTCAGGCATTGGCCGAGCGTCGCTGCACAAGTTGGGAAATGATGATAAGCAGCATTGACATCATCAGCATCACCGTCGAAATGGCGTTGATTTCGGGACTGATGGCGCGGCGAATACGGCCGAATACCTCTATGGGCAGCGTGGTGCCGCCCGGACCGGTGGTGAAAAAGGTAATAACAAAATCATCTAGCGACAGGGTGAAGGCCAGTAAGGCTCCGCCCAAAATACCGGGTATGATCAAAGGCAGCGTCACCCGGCGAAAGGTGATCCATTCGTTGGCTCCCAGGTCTTGGGCCGCTTCTTCCAGAGCCGGATCCATGTTACGCAGACTGGTGCGAACCACAATAGCCACAAAGGAGATGTTAAAAGCGACGTGGGCGATAATGACCGTGCCCAGCCCCGACCGCAGAGCGCTGCCTCCTTCCAGACCCAAAAGGCTGTTGATCCAGCCTAGCGTCAGGGAGAAGAAAGCCAGCAGCGACACGGCCATCACGATGTCGGGAATGATGATGGGCAGATAGAGAATGCCGTCATAGGTGCGGCGAAAGCGGAAGCGGAAACGTTCCAGGGCCAGGGCGGTCATCGTGCCCAAGACGGTCGAAATGGCGGTGGCGGCCACGGCTACCATAATGCTGTTCTGAAAGGCGGTCATAATGGCCCGGCTGTTAAACATCTCCACATACCAGTGCAGGGTAAAGCCCTGCCAGGTGGCCGCCAGCCGCGAGTCGTTAAAGGAAAAGGCGACCAGCACCAGGATAGGCATATAGAGGAAGAAGAAGCAGAAGACCATGTTGGCCCAAAGCAGCCCTTTGCCTACCTGAAACAAGGTGTTACTGGGGGCCTTGACGACCGCAGGAGCCGCAATGACCGATTCCTCGCCCACCATTTCTTGGGCCGGGACACTCATAGTCCGATTTCCTCCCTATTTTCTTCACTGCGTAAGTAGAAGGCAACACCTACCATCAGCAGCAGCATAAACAGCACGGCTACGGCCGAACCGAAAGGCCAGTTCCCGGCCGGGCCAAATTGCTGCGCCAGCAAATTGCCCAACATGGCTACCCGCCCACCGCCCAAAATGGTGGGCACAATATATTGGCCCGTTACCGGCACAAAGACCAGAATAATGCCGGCCATAATGCCCGGCCGGGTCAGAGGTAAAATAACGCGGAAAAAGACGCGCCAATAGTTGGCCCCCAGATCCTGGGCCGCCTCCACCAGGCGAAAGTCCAGCTTTTCGATGGAGGCGTAGAGGGGCAGCACCATGAAGGGGATTGAGCCGTAAACCAGGCCGATCATAACGGCCGTTGGCGTATTGATAATAGCCACACGGGGCAGTTCCAACGCCTGTAAAATGGTGTTGAGCAGCCCGTTGTTGTTTAAGATAAATTTCCAGGCATAGGTTCGTACCAGGAAGTTGGTCCAGAAGGGAATCAGCACCAGGAAAATATAGATGGTGCGGCGCGCCGGCGGCTGCAAAACGATAAAATAGGCCAGCGGGTAGCCCACCAGCAGACAAATAATCGAGGTCAATATTCCCCACCAGACCGAGCGTAGAAAGATGACAAGAAAATCGTTGAACCATGCGCCTGCGGGCGGGGGCGTCAGGAAGAGGCGTTCGTAAGCGTCCAGGTTAAAAGACCACAGCACGCCGCCGCCTACCTGCCGTTCCAGCACGCTGTAGACAACAATCAGCGCCGAAGGAATGAGGAAAAAGAGCAATATCCACATTGCCCCCGGCCCTATTAAAATGCGCAGCATCGTTCGCTGTCTATTGAACATAATATTACTTACCGCAAAGAGCGCAGAGGACGCAAAGTTTTTCTTTACCTCCGCGTTCTTTGTGTCCTCTGCGGTTAACTGGTTAAGATTTTGGCCGAGTGGGCTGGCCAGCTAACGGTGACAGGCTGACCCTCGGCAAACTCTTCCTGGCCCATTTGGGCGTTTTGGTAACGCACTTCGACGACGGCTCCCTCGGCCAACTCCACGCTGAAACGGGTGTCGGTCCCTAAGAAGACGGCGTGCAGAATGCGGCCAGGAAAGGTTGTTTCGTCAGGTGCCGGTGCTGTGCCGTTGGGATGCAGGTGAATCTTTTCGGGACGAATGGTCACTGTTACCTGCCGACCGGTTTCTACCGGGTCGCTGCAGGTGGCCTGCATCGTCAGACTGTCGGCAATGGTGACGGTGGCCAGCCCGTTTTGGAATTGAAGAATACGGCCGTTCAAAAAATTCGTCTCGCCAATAAAATCAGCCACAAACCGGTTGGCCGGCTGCTCATAAATTTCGCGAGGCGTACCCACTTGCAACAAATGCCCCTCGCTCAACACCCCCATGCGGTCACTCATCACCAGCGCCTCTTCCTGGTCGTGGGTGACAAACACAAAGGTAATGCCCAACCGCTGCTGCAGCTCCTTTAGCTCTAACTGCATCGCCTTACGCAGCTTGAGGTCCAGCGCGCCCAGAGGCTCATCGAGCAGCAGAACTTCGGGCCGATTAATCAGGGCACGGGCCAGGGCCACCCGCTGCCGCTGGCCGCCGGAAAGCTGATTGGGCTTGCGCCGGCCGATATTGGGCAGGCGCACCATGTCGAGCGATTGCTTCACCCGCTGCTGAATTTCATCTTTAGCCACCTTCTTCATTTCCAGGCCAAAGGCCACGTTTTGTTCAACGGTGAGGTGGGGAAAGAGGGCATAATTTTGAAAGACGGTGTTGACGTTGCGCTTAAAAGGAGGCAGTTGGCCTACCGGATTGCCATGCAGATAAATTTCTCCTTCGCTGGGCAGTTCAAAGCCGGCAATCATGCGCAGCGTGGTTGTTTTGCCACAGCCGCTGGGGCCAAGCAGGGAGAAAAATTCCCCTTCGCGGACGCTGAGGGAGATGGTGTCAACGGCCGTAAACTCGCCAAACCGCTTTGTCACCTGATCGAGTTGAACTGCTATGGAGTCGCTCATAATAGATTTAGTGCGTAGTTCGTAGTGCGTGGGGATGGTTACGCACTACCCACCAGCCTATCACCCTTCACAATCTGCAAATCGGGCTGAATTACTTCATAAGTGTGTAAAATTATGGTGGTATGGGTGTCTACCACGCCAGATATTTTGTGCAGCCGGTTGGTGATGAGATCGGTGAGATGCTGCCGGTTACGACACATTACTTCCACAATCAAATCATATTCGCCGGCAACCAGCAGCAGGTAGCTTACTTCAGGAAATTGTTTGACTTGCGTGACAATATCGTCGAGCGTGCCAGGCTGGACGGAAACACTGATAAGAGCCGGCGTATCAAAACCGACCCGATGGGGATCAACCAGACCGATAATCCGCAGCGTTTTGTCGCCAACCAGTTTGGAGACCCGGTTGCGCACTGTGCCCTCGGTGACGCCCAGCGCTTTGGCAACCTCGGTGAACGGTTTACGACCGTCTTCTTGTAATTGTATCAGAATAGAAAAGTCCAGGTCGTCCATAGGCCAGAAGGTATAAGTAAAAAGTGAGAAGTAGACAGTTTGTCTGCGATTATCTTAACAAAATGTAATTTTATTGCGATATTCGTAAAATGCAAACAAATTCTTCGCTTACCTTTCTACTGCCTCTACCAACTCGCGTGCGGCCCGGATGCCGGTTTCGTAAGCGGCGTGGACGGTGCCGAAGTAGTTGGGGTGAGTGGCTTCACCGGCGAAAAAGAGACGGCCGTCTACTATCCCACCCAACATGAGCCGATCCCCCACCTGGCCACCCACCTTGTTATAGGAGTAGCTGCCCAATGAAAAGGGATCATGTTCCCAACCGCTGCGAACGTATGCCACCGGCTCCGGTACGTTGGGACCAAACATAAGACGCAGCGTTTTCAGGCAGCCGGCGATCACTGCCTCGTCGCTGAACTGGTTGGTGTGATGGGCACAGCTGCCGGCGTGGGTGGCGATGAGAATTGGCCGGCCGCTGAAATGGGCGTTATTAAGCCAGGCAGCATAAAGAGGCGTCTCTTCATCTCCCAGGTAGTTAAACCATTGCGGCGCTAACGGCCAGAAGATGTGGGGAAATTTGAGGGCAATTTTTTCATAGTTGCCCATGCCCAGCCGCTGTATGGCGGCCCGTTTGGCAGCAGGTAGGGCGGGGTTAAAGGTAATATGGCCGTTTTGCAGCACTGCCAGCGGCACCGTCACAATCACAAAATCGGCCGTTATCTCCCCCCGGTTTGTCTGTAGCCGCACAGGGGGCGTACGGTAATCAATCCCCGTCACTGTCGTCTCTGTGTGAATATCTAGACCTGCCGCCAGGCCATGTATTATCCGACTGTAGCCCCCACCGGGTAAGAGCAGATCCCCGCCCGGTAGGCGCACGTAGCGGCTGCTTAACCGCCAATCAATCAACTCCAAATCGGAGGCATCTTCATATTGGGGACGAATGACACTGGCAAAGTGATAGCCCAATCGTTCCGCTTCACTCAGACTATCCAGGTCTATGCCGGGCAGGCCGTGGGCATACAGGTCGGCCAGCGAACGGCAGTTTGGCGGCGGGGATGGGTGCAAAACGGAGCCGCCCAGATGAGTGAGAGCTGCCTGGTAGAGACGGCTGCCGCGGGTATAAGCGGCCGTATCCAGGCGGCGTCCATCCCCCGCAAAGGCCAACACGCTGTCCCCTCGCACATTGTCAAAATCAGTAGGAGCCGTGCCCACGCCGAACTGCTGCGCCAACGGCGTCAGCGGGTTGCCAATTGGCCCATGAATCCAGGCCGCGCCCAGGTCTATATCGGCCCCCAACGAGCTGTCGGTATGGGTGCGTCCACCAATACGCTCCCGTCCTTCAACTATTTTGACGCTAAAGTCGGCCGTTTGTAAAGTCCGCGCCGCTGCCAGCCCGGCCATACCGGCCCCGATAACAATCACGTGATAGCCCATACCCATTTCTCCTGTAAAATAGACCGCGAACGACGGCCCCTGATCAAGTCAGGGGTAGACGATGAATTTTTAGCTACCGTGATATACCGTATCCACAGAGAATTGTAACGATGGTTGGTTTGGTGTCAATAGAATTGCCAGGCCCTATATAAAACGGATTAAACGATAAATGAAGCTATTTGCTGTATTATCAGATGGAGTTGCGCCGCTGCCGGTTCCGGCGGGGGTAACAGATTTTGATGCTCTGTATGAGCAACTGTCGGGCGTGGTGCCGGGTGTTTACTCTGTGCTGCGCACGTTTGCCGGCAACAAATTTCTCGATCTGGATGGCCACATTGCCCGCTTGCGCCATTCAATGGCCGGGCTGGGCTGGCCGGAAACTCTGCTAGATGAAGCGGCTCTGCGCCGGGCACTGCACCAGGTTTGCTCCGCTTACCCGGCGCCCGAAGCACGGGTCCGGTTTGACTTTCTGGCCGAGCCGGGCCTGACAGTGGGCACAAGCAGCCGTCTGCTCCTGGCCGTCATGCCCTTTACGCCCCCTCCGCCTGAGCTATATGAACAAGGCGTTGCCCTGGGCGTGGCCAAAGGGTTGACAAGGGAACGGCCGCTGCTCAAAACGGCCGATTTCCCCCCACAGCGCCGTGCTTACAGCCGGCAAACCCACACCAACTATTACGAATACCTGCTGCTCGACAAGCAGGGTTATATCCTGGAAGGGACCGGCTCTAACTTTTACGCCGTGCGTGACGGTGTGGTCTACACGGCCGAATCGGGCATCTTAGCCGGCATTACGCGCCGCATTATTCTCGACCTGCTGCCCCCACTGGGTATTCCCCTGCGGCTAGAACCGGTCCATATTGATGAGATTGGCCGCCTAGACGAAGCAGCCATGAGCAGCTCCTCCCGCGCTCTGCTGCCGGTGGTGGCTATTGAGGAGCAGACGGTGGGCGACGGCCATCCCGGTCCCGTTTCGCGCCGCATTTTAGCCGCCTATCAAGAATATGTGTCGAGCGCAGTGACCACGGCCGTAACACCGCCGCCAACGAATTAAGAGGTACGCCGTCGCCGCCAGGGTCTGGCCCCACTCAGGGTGGTTTATACGGCCGTTACCAAAACAGCCCGGGTAATCTCTCCTTTTGCTTGACAAGCCAGAAAATCGTCGTACAATATGACCATGTGGTCATGTGACCATCAAGTCACTTTTTATTAGCAGGAGTTTTTAATGAACGACAGCGACCTGTCAGGCAAAACTATTATAATT
This sequence comes from Chloroflexota bacterium, assembly GCA_046484685.1. GTDB lineage: Bacteria > Chloroflexota > Anaerolineae > Promineifilales > Promineifilaceae > SLGK01. The sequence continues at coordinate 14,619 of JAWOIM010000080.1, forward strand.
ACCGGTGCCAATTCAGGCATCGGCAAAGCCGCATCCATTCAACTGGCAAAACTCGGTGCCGGGGTTGTAATGTTCTGTCGCAGCCGGGAGCGGGGCGAACAGGCCCTGCAGGATGTAAGGGCAGAGACCAACAGCAGCAAAGTGGAATTGATCCTGGTGGACATGTCTTCACAGGAATCAGTACGCCGGGCCGTGGCCGAGTTTCAGAGCCGTCACCAAAAATTGCATGTGCTCATCCACAATGCCGCCAATTTCGATCATCG
>JAWOIM010000022.1:0-3026 GCA_046484685.1 Chloroflexota bacterium
GCGTGCCCAGCGTTTCGGCCAGGGGTGTGTCGGGGTCCCACATATGAATCTGGTAGATGTCGAGGTAGTCGGTATCCAGGCGGCGCAGGCTGTTTTCCACGCCGGCCAGGATATGTTTGCGGCTGAGGCCAATATCGTTGCTACCCGGCCCGGTACGGAAGCGGACTTTGGTGGCCAGGACAATGTCGTCCCGGTCCTGGCCTTTTAGCCAGCCGCCCAGGATTTCTTCGGAACGGCCGTTGGTGTACACATCGGCCGTGTCGATAAAGTTACCCCCGGCCTCGACAAACCGGTCCAGGATAGAGAGGCTGTCGGCCTCACTCGTTTCACGCCCGAAGGTCATGGCCCCCAGGCAAAGTTCACTGACGCGCAGGCCGGTACGGCCCATTTGACGGTAATTCATGACGGTCTCCTTTGTAAGATTGTAGGTCAAGCATCCTGCTTGACCGTACAAACAGGGATGTTTGCGCTACAAATGTTCATTTATACGTCCTATAGCGCTCTCAACGGCTAAAATCGTTACTGCCAACCTGTCTATGGCGGTCACTTAATCCGCGACGAGATGGCGTTCTGCTCTGGTCTTTAATGCCCCTAATGAACCGCGATGTTCGGCTTCGTGCTGCAGCAGATGATGGAGTACCCACTCTGGCGTCACGTCATATTGAGGTAAGGAGCGAACCCGGCGAAACTCGGCCAGGTCCATCTGCCGGTAGACGTCCAGCAAGATTTGGCGCACCTTTTCCAGCCGGTTGAGATGTTCTGCTAAAGTGAACCCCTGCGCCTGGGTCAGCAGCCCTTCATCATCTCGTGTTGGGTAAGGGAACAAGGCGGCCAGTTCGGGGGGCAGAGGCTGCTCCAGCACCTCGACGTAAAGCCAGTCGGCTTCGATATCGGCAAGGTGATACAGCGTGGTGCCGATGCTGTTCTCAACGCCACCCGGCAGCCAGTCGAGCAGGGCCTGGGTCAAGTTCAATTCACCGACATCGCGCAGCGTACGCCGGCGAGCATCTTGCACTGCCCACAGCCAACGGCCGATTTCCGGCTCTTGGCTTGAATAGGGATCAACGGCCAGCAGTTGTTTTTCTGGCGAATCCATATGCTTCTCCTCCTATGGCTTGACTTCTTTCTTCATAAACAAGGCGATTTCGCCATCCGGGAAATCGTCATTCGAGTAATAGGAAATATCCACGCCGGCAATATGGAAACCAACCCGGCGATAGAAGCGTATGGCCGGCACGTTGGTATTTTGAGTCTCGCACACCAGCGTGCGTAGACCCACCGCCCGCGCCTTCTCCGTAAGCGCCACCACCAATTGTCGTCCGATCCCACGCCCCTGATGGGTGTCCGCTACATGCAGTTCCCATACCAACAGGCTCTTATTCCACTGTTGGGGTTCGGCGAGAGCCAGGCCCACACAGTGCGCCCCGTCGTAGGCAGCGAAGGAAAAACCGAGCGACACCATTTGCTGGTACTGGGCCACTGTTTCCCCATCCAGATGATTGTAGCGCTTGCGATAGGGTGGTGTGACGGGAACCAGTTCAAGCGTAAGCACCCAGCGCTGGTCCGACTCAGTTTTTCTGACTGCGTATTTGGTATCGGCCGTATAGCCGGTTACCAGACGATAGAGATCGTCGGTTTGGAGTTGGGTTAACGGTTGTATTTTGCTCATCGGTCTTACAATTCTAGCCTGATCAAGTAACTGAATGCAACGCCAATGAAAGGCAAATGGGGATGTTGATTTAGAACAAGGTGGCCTGCCTCGGCTCATCCTCTTCACCGGAGCCTGTCCACTTATACACCTTCAAGTCAACTTTGTCTTTCACAAACAGAACTCCCTCTTGTGCCAACAACTGGCGCTGTCTCTCGGCACCGGGTCTCTGGCTGATCTTGCCCTGGGCATTGATGACCCGCTGCCAGGGCACGTCAGGGGGAGAGGCAGCCATGGCGCTGCCCACCCAGCGCGGAGCGAATGCTTTATACGTTTCCGGCTCAACGCCCAGGGGCAGAGGGAGCAGTTGGGCGATCTGGCCGTAGGTGGCCACCTTTCCCGGCGGAACCTGGCGAACCAGCGTCCACACCTGTTGGTAATAGGCTTCCGGATCAGGGGGCAATGTGTCGGGCATGGGTCACCTTTTTATAGGTGTTAAGAAAAACATTTTGGGTGTAGGGGCGTACCCTTGTGGTCGCCCTCAAGTGGGCAGGCACAAGGCACTGCCCCTACCCAAAATTATTATCTGAACGTCTATATCAGAGTGGTGCAAGGCAGTGGCCGAACGGTTTTGGCCATTTGCAACTCCTGGGGCCAGTGCCTCGCACCTGTATAGTTGTGTTATTTGTAGTCCTAGTCGGCCGTTTCCCCCGGTCGTTGGGCCAGCAGTAAGACGTGGCCGCTATCCCCTTCCGGGATAAACTGCCGCGACAGAACCACAAAGCCGGCCTCTTGCAGCCACTCCAGGTAAGTGGCCTCGTCGGCGTGGCTCCAATACATTGGCGCGCCGTACCAGGCTTCTTCGTAGCCGGTCCAGGCTTCGTGGCCGACAATGGCCATTAGATAGCCGCCCGGACGCAGCCAGGTAAAGATGCGGTCGAAGAGGGGGCGCTGCTCCGGCAGGGGGACGTGGATAATGGCGTAGAAAGAGACAACGGCCGTAAACGACTGCGGCGCAAAGTCAACCGACATGAAGTCCCGGCACAAAAAGGTGGCCTGCGGCACCAGCGCCCTGGCCCGCTCAATCTGGACCTCAGAAATATCGACGCCGGTGACAGTAAAGGCGCGGGCCAGCTCCTGGGCCACCGGAATGCCACAGCCGCAGCCCAGATCAAGAACCGGGTCGCCCGGCTGCAAGAGGGGCGTAAGTTCCTGCAACCAGCGAAAGTAGCCCGGTCACGGCTCACGCTATCGCCGCGATAGGCCTCAGAAATGCGATTGTAGCTTTCTTGCACGACCGTTTTAGGGTCGCGCTCACCTGGTTCTGTCATGGTGATACCTCGGCTGCGCCAGTGCAAGGCACTGGCCACAGGTGCAG
>JAWOIM010000226.1:0-12177 GCA_046484685.1 Chloroflexota bacterium
ATATCTCGTCCCAATCAGCCCTGGGATAGTTGGGGTCACGCACCGAATTATCAACTACATCCAAATAAAAGGCGATGTGTTTGACTTGAGCAGCCAGCGTGGCGCATTGGCCACCAACGGGGATGGAAGCCTCTGCAGCCGAAATGGTAGCCAATGTTTCAAAAAGGGAAGTGCCTTTGTCGAGATAGTAGCCCTGAACGTTGTCAAAAGTTTCATCAAGGAGGGCATAGAGGGCCTGGGTGAAATGCTCAGGTTGAATGAGTGCTGACATGATTCTTTCTCCATTGTTGTATCGGGGATGAGGAAATAATCCATAGAAATAATCCGCAACATTATAGAACAAGTGTTCGTTAATGTCAAGTGTTCGCTCAATTGTTTTAGCGTTGTTGGCATCGGCAAGAAGTTAGTTATACTGGGGCCAGGTCAACTGAAGGGTAGCTAGGGCTCCGCTGCCTGGCGAGGCAGGGCTGGACCGAGCGCTACGTAAAACCGCGACTGCGGCAGGCACCTCATGGAATAAAATGCCCGAGGGGATAGGTTGGCATGGTTAACCATGTCTCTATCCTTTTTGTTTTGGAGGTGCTTTATGTCTGAGCGTGTCACGGCCGTTTTACAGGCCCTCTTTGTTACTTTTCTCTGGTCCACTTCCTGGGTTCTCATCAAAATCGGTCTGGAAGAAATTCCGGCCCTGACCTTTGCCGGGCTGCGCTACAGCCTGGCCTTCCTTTGCCTGGTGCCGCTTATTGGCCGTCGCCTGGGCTGGGCTACTTTTCGCAGCTTACCGGCCCGAACATGGGGGCGGCTTTTACTCCTGGGCATCCTGTTTTATGCCGTGACGCAGGGGGCCCAGTTTTTAGGGTTGGTTTATCTGCCGGCCGTTACGGTCAGTCTGCTGCTCAATTTCACCTCTATTTTTGTGGCCATTATGGGTATCACTTTCCTGGCCGAACGGCCGGGCCATTTACAATGGGCGGGGATGGTCCTATTTCTGGTTGGGGTCCTGGTTTACTTTTACCCGGTCATTTTTCCGGCAGGTGAACTGCTGGGCCTGGTCATTGTGATGGTGGGCGTTTTGGCTAATGCCGGATCGGCCGTTTTGGGGCGGGAGGTCAATCGCCAGAGAGATGTCAGCCCGCTGCTGGTGACGGTGGTCAGCATGGGCAGCGGTTCGTTCATCTTGCTGGGGACAGGCGTAGCCGTGCAGGGTTTGCCGCCATTGAGCCTGACCAGTTGGTTGATTATCGGCTGGCTGGCATTGGTCAATACGGCTTTTGCTTTTACGTTGTGGAATTTAACGCTGCGGACATTAACGGCCGTTGAATCCAGCATTATCAACAACAGTATGCTCATCCAGATTGCCATTTTGGCCTGGTTATTCCTGGGCGAACGGCTCAGCGGCCAGGAAATCATGGGCCTGGTTTTGGTGGCGTTGGGGGTACTGCTGGTGCAGGTACGATCTAGACAAAAAAAGTAGTTGGCGGTTTTTTACCGCGGTTTTTTACCGCGGTTTTTTACCGCGGTTTTTTACCGCGGTTTTTTACCGCCAAGACGCAAAGAGCGCTAAGGAAACAAAAGAGAATCTTGACGTTCTTCGCGTCTTCGCGGTTCACATCTGGCCCCGTTTGGGCCACCATTCCAGCAAGGTGCTGCCGTCAGTAAAACCAAGCGGCAGAAAGGCACCCAGGCCGTAAAGAAGCAGGTTTTCCAGGCCAAAAAAGAGTACCAGCAGGTACCAAAGACCACCACTCTCACCTATAAACAGAGCTAAGGCCAGGCTAGTCAGATCCAATATTCGGATTCTTCCAATTTGGCCATGATGTTGTAGAAGTCGAAGCGCTCGATCACTTCTTTCATACTGGGGCTGTTCAATCCTGCTTCAGCTCATAATGAAGGACAACAATGCCACAGTCAAATGACCTGGATTTCACCAATGTCAGATTTTGCGGGCTACCAACTTCATTGAAAATGGCCATGCCCTTGCCAATTGCCGACGGATTAACGAATAAATGAAACTCGTCAATCAGGCCGTGGTTGATCAGGGGCGAGACAAAGGTCGCACCGCCGTAAGTGATGATCTCTTTGCCGTCTTGTTTTTTTAGTTTAGTGATTTCGTCAACAATCTTGCCTTGAGCCAAAACGGTATTGTCCCATTCTGACATGGTCAGGGTTTTGCTGAAGACAACTTTGTGCGTGTCTGTATATTTCTTGCCGGCTGTAAATTCCGGATGATCCGGATTGGCAGCCACGCCAGCCCAGTGCGGAATGAACCCTTCGGCAAGTTTTCGGCCGAGGACAATGCAGTCAACCGGTTCGGTTATATCATCGACATATTGTTTTAATTCGTCGTCCCAATCCCACACCATAAAGTCCATTTCACCATTTGGTCCGGCAATGTAGCCGTCAACGCTCATTTGTACTTGAAGCTTTAATTTTCTCATAGCTGTATTCTCCTCGTAAATCGAACTTCCAGTTCGAGGCGCGATTTTCCAAATCGCGCTACAAATTTTCATTCATCATGGTGTGCCGCGCCCATGTTGAACTCCTCTGTAACTCGGGCATCCCTGCCCGACGAGTGACCGGACAGGGGTGTCCGGGCCACGATTTCATTGGCAAAACTGCCTGTCAAGGATTGTATTATAACCCTGGCAAAAGGAGGTTGTCTTGAACAAAAACGACAGTCAGGTAGTTTTATCCGTACCCAAGATTTGCCCAGGCGTCTGGCCTATGAACCGCTTCAGGGAGCGAGTCAAATGGGGTTGGTCAGCATAACCGGCCCGGTATACCACATCGGCGATAGAAATTTTTCGCTCTAAGAGGGCTGCTGCCTGGCGGGCGCGTTCGATTTGCTCAAACGTACTGCGGGTGAGGCCGGTAGCGTGCAAGAAGCGGCGCTGCACGGAACGCGGGGAGATGGCTAACGGCCGATTTTGTAACACGGTCTGGACCACCGGTTCACGCACCAGCAGTTCCTGGTCTATGAGTCTGGCTACAAAGGTATCTGCATTTTTAAAATCGGGAAATTGCCAGGTCGAACCACGCAGCCAGAAGGATTGGCTCGTGGCTTCAGGCAAGGTCATATCTTTTCGATCCAGCAATTGTTTGAGAGGCAAATGGGGCATAAAAACACCGGGCTTAAAAACGATGCCCAAAAATTCAGCATCTGGCGGACAGGCGGCTGGGGTGGCTTTGGTTTCTGGCCCGCGCACGGTGAGATTTGTTTTACCTTGGAACCCGGTTATAACCATCTCCCAATGATTGCTGGCCACAGAAGTAAAGGAACCGCTGCGGTCACTTTGTGTGTACCAGATTTTTTCGACAAAGGGTGTGCCAGACGGCTGTTCTTCAACAATGAAATCCATATCTGTATTCCTTGATTTAGAGCGAAAAGATCTGCCAAGCGATTGATTAAGCTCATGCTATGATTTCTTTGGAGAATCGCTGTGCAGCCCGTCTCCGTGCCTTGGCGGCCTCTGCCTCACGATCCTTGGCAGGTGCATTTGTTTCCAGCGCGTCGAGCAGAGTGCGGGTAACGGCCGTTATCTGGGCAACGGCCGTTTCAAAAGCCGCCTCGTTTACTTTTGAAGGCTTGTTAAAACCGCTCACCTTGCGCACGTATTGTAAAGCGGCTGCTTCAATCTCTGCCTCGGTGGCCGGTGGTTCAAAGTTAAAAAGCGTTTTGATATTTCTACACATCAGCATCTCCTCTATTATTGGGGTTGATCGTCTGCCAGTTTGATCGCCACTTCAATTTCCCATTTTGTTTTGCGATGCTCAGTTTTGGGATCTGTAAGATAGGTCTCGCAGCGCGAACGAAAGGCATCACCTTTGGGGTCTTCCCATCTGTCCCAGGCAATGCCGTTAGCTTTAGCCCACTCGATAAGCGTTTTATTGCCGGTCAATCCATTGCCAACGTAAATGACGCTGGCATATCGTCCCTCCGGCAGCACATTGGCAGAGACGCGCCCATCACCCGGTAAAACTGTCGCCACCGGAATCCCCACTTCAATATCCATCTCGCCGGCCATATCAATGACGTGATAGCGTAAGAAAGGCGGACCGGCCGGCTCAACTCCCTGCTGTTTTAACCAGGTAGACATTTCCCGGCGCAGTTTGTCTACGACCTGAAACATGCCCTTCATAGGAACTTGGGTGCGTATGCCCATATAAGATTTTTCAGTACGATAATCAATTCGGGGTTGGCTAACTGTTGTCATTGCTCGTTCTCCTTTTTTAAGCTGCGGTAATAATCCCGCTCCGCTTTATCCAAATGTTCCATCGCATAGCGCAGCATCGTTCGTGGCATGGTGGCTGCCTGCTGCTCTAAAAAGTGCAGCAGCCTGTCAGGCTCCTTTCCATAATGCTCACGGCACCCACCCTAATCTCGTGAACCGGGCTTTCAAGAAGCTTTTCGATCTCCACCAGGGGCATATCAATAAACGCTTTAGCCAGGGCGAAAACCTGCCCCATTCTTACGCCGATAAAATAATCGTCCTCACGCTGTTGGTCTTTATCAAACTTAAAGTAGCGCTGGTATTTGACCAACTCCTCATCGGATTGGTAGGTGTTCAGCTCTTTTACGAATTGCTCGGCGTTAAGGGCCGGTTGATTTTCTGACATGTAAGTGTTTACCTGTGTTAAGCAATAGGACGCAGATTTTTGCGTGCAATCTGCGTCGGATCTAGTGCCTGGAGTATTACTCTGGTTGCACCAGTTGCAAAATACGCGCCACAACTGCTTCCAGAGGCTCACTCGTATCAATCTCATGCCCCGCACTGGCTCTCAACCGGGGTTCAACCGTTTCCCGATGTTCCAGGACGCGGGCCAGTGTGCGCGGCGTGGTGCCATACGGATTGTTGGTTCTGGTTGTTAAACGGGCTATGAGCACCTCGGTAGAAGACCTGCGAGGTTTTTTAGAAACCTCGCAGGTCTAAACTTATTATCCCATCGCCGGCGGCTGCAACATACCGACAACGTTGTCTTCCGTATCGGCAAAGTAGACGAACCGGCCCACATTGGGTATGTCATCAGGTTCGTTCAGTGTCCGGCCACCGGCCTGGTTCACCTTCTTGATAGCCTCTTCCAGGTCATCGACCTGGATAACCAGGGATGGGTGCTGTGCCGGCATATCTTCTGTTTTCTTGTAAAAACCGCCGTTGATGGCCCCAGGGGTTTGGGGCATGCCATTGTCACCAGTTTCGGTGGTCGTGACCATCACATACTCTCCCATCTCAGGACCAAGCACTTCTGTCTGCCAACCAAATGCATTGGCATAAAAATCTGCGATGCGCTTGCTGTCGTCAGCAGGCATTTCAAAGTGGACTACCGGATTCATTTTACTCATGATTTTTCTCCTTATAAAGATTGATTTATTGTGCTGGCCAAAGGCGAGCATACTTCTTGCGGTATTTCAGGTCATCCTCTGTTTCGATCAATTCGAGCGCCTTCTCCCGAACAGACTCATCTCCTGTCTGGTCATACACTTTTTTAAGCTTTTGCTGATATCGAAGCGGATGAGCGTGCCGTTCTTCTCCACGGCACACTCATGGAGCTGTATCTTGCTGCTCCCGATTTCCAGAGCGAAGTCCGTCAAGGCTGGTAAGTATCATTGAATCCATAGCTGTTCTCCTAAGTTCTTTGTGTACTTCTCATTCCAGGCTATTATAGGCGACGGCCGTGCGTACCAATTCCTGCAAAGCATCTTCGTTAACGGGATCGCCCTCTAAAAACTTGACTGTCCGGGATTTTTTAGACTCCAACCCGGCGTTAAAAAGCGCGTGTGGATCGTCTAGAAAAGCGCCTTGAAAAAAATTCATGCCCACATGTTTCTTGAAGGCACTGGCGCTGCAAACCGGTTTACCGTGCGACCATACGGGGGAGTTCCATTTCCACTCTTCCGACATATCCGGAACGGTCTCCAGAATCAGCTTGCGTAATGTTGCCAGCATGTCGCCACGCCAGCCGGGTGTGTCTGCTATATATTTGTCTATTTGCTCGGATGCGTTCATTTTATTAGTGCGTAAACAGTTTCCAGTACCCCTCGGAGACAACTTCGACGGTGTCGTCGACCACTTTGATGGCGGTCTCGTCGTCAATCGCGTAGGTCGGCACTGGTACCTTGGCGGCCATTCTTTCCACCTTGGCCGTGGAACTTTCCGGGTGATCCTTGTGATCCAGGTGCGGAAGCAGCGCAAAGTCAACCAGTCCCAACCCCTTATCGATGACGAAGGGTGTATTCGGGTCGTCGTACGTCTCTCCGAAAATAGGGGCTGTCACCATACTGCCGGCGCTTACCCCCACATAGACCGTCTCGCGCAGCGACGGCAAGAGATCTGCCAGTCCGGACTCCCGCATCCAGCGGCACAGATAAAAGACATCACCGCCATTCACCAGCAGGGCGTCAGCCTCCTGGACAGCAGCAATCCAATACTCTTCTTTGATGCTGGGCAGGGTCGTGAGTTCCAGTACGCCCAACGACTTCCACCCCAATTCGCACATGGGGTTGGCGGTTGATCCGCTGATGAACCGGTAGGCCATTGAAGGCCCGCCGGGGAAGGGGTAGATCGCAGTGGGAATGCAGAGGGCGCTGGACTCGGTAATCGGTTTGTCCAGCAGGTCGACCAGCGCGTTTCGGATGCTCATGTTTTTGATGCCAGCGGAAGTGAGCATTAATTTCATGTTGCCTCTCCTTGCTGATTTATTGGGAGCCCAAAGGCTCCTCCAGTCTCTCTGATTGTGATGCGGTTATACAATGTGCTGCCCAACAATTTGTTCAGGCGTGTTCATACGCCTTTTCTAATCCTGCTATTTCTATTTTCTTCATTTGCAGCATGGCTTCCGTGACCCGACGAGATTTTTCCGGATCGGGGTCACTCATCAATTCGCCTAAAGTGGCAGGGATGATTTGCCACGAGACGCCATATTTGTCCTTCAGCCAGCCACACTGCTCGGCTTCGGGATGGGCCGAAAGGGCGTCCCAAAAGTGATCGACTTCTTCTTGTGTGTCACATTCTACATAAAGGGATATGGCTTCGGTGAAGGTAAAAGGGTGAACCAGGCCCCCGTCCATGGCCAGGAAGGGTTGGCCGTGCAGGGTAAAGGCGGCATGTTTGACAGCGCCTTCGGTGCCGATTGGGTCGCCGGCGTCAAAGCGCTCAAGGTGACTGATGCCGGCGTTTTCAAAGAGGGCAATGTAGTCGTTAACGGCCGCTTCGGCCTGCCCGTTCTGATCGCCAACAAACAACAGGAAAGGCGTGATCTTGGTATCACTTGGGGCCAGATTCAACTGCCACGACAGGCCATACTTATCCTGGATCCAGCCGAACCTGGGGCTGAACGGGTACGCTTGCAAGGGCATGGCCACCTCGCCACCGTCAGACAAAGCGGCCCACAGAGCATCAATTTCGGCTTCGGTGTCACAATTGACAAAGAAAGAGATGGCCGGGGTGAATTTGAAGAGAGGGCCGCCGTCCAGGGCCATGAACTGGTAGCCGGCCAGTTCAAAAAGGCCGTGAATCACTTTGCCTTCCATGCCGGCCATTGGTCCTTCGTCAAACCCTTCCGGGTAATGGTTGATGGCCACGATCCTACTGTCATCGAAGAGGGACGTATAGAAGTTCATGGCTGCTTCAGCCTGGTCGTCAAACCACAAATGCGGGGTAATCTTTTGGGTATTGCTGTTCATTTTTTCCTCCATTATTTAATCACGAGCGGTTATCTGCTGCACCGCCCAGGGAAAGCGTGTTGCCCGGCTGCGCTTTTAGCTTGTTGATTTCTTCGGCATTGACTTCCCGGTACAGTTGGCTGTTCCAGCCGACTTTAGCCAGCGTTTTAGAAAAAACGATCTTCGGTTTTTTCTGCCAGATGTGGGCGTATTCCACCTCAAAATCCAGGGCCGATGGATCCTGCTCCACCGTAGGCCAGTAAGCGGCCATATTCTGGTAGAGGCGACGGCCGTATAGAAGCAAATCCATCTTACTTTCCAGGTCGTTAAAGTGCCTGTGCAATTCTTCATCAACGATGTGCCAATCAAGCGAGCCATCGGTTCCCTCAATATAACCATCGAGAGAAACCATCATTGCATAGATTATCTTTCTCATGGGTATTGTTCCCCTTATACCTCGTATTGATCGTGAAAGCGTTCCCACTCATAAGTGGAGGTTTGCGGCCAGCCGGCGGGTGAGTCTTCCCATTCTTCCTGCCGGCCAAACGGCGTCAGGTCAAGCCAGGTATAGGTAGAACCAAGCAGTTCAACGCCGCGCCCGGTGGTAAAGTACGTATGGAAAATATGATCGTCATGGCGCAGGAAGACGCTCACGCCGGGCTGTTCGCCGGCCTCCGTGGTGACGCCGAAATCATAATTGAAGTCGCTGTCAGACGAAGAGTACCAGGGCACCGTCCAACCCATGCGTGCCTGAAATGCTTGGAGTTTGGCCAACGATGCACGAGATACCAGGACCAGGGAGGTGTCGCGGGCATGCAGGTGGGCCAGATGACCAATGCCGTCGACGAGGCCCGAACAGCCTACGCAGCCCTGATCCCAGCCGGGGTCGAACATGAAATGGTAAATGATAAGCTGGCGACGGCCGTTAAAGAGATCGAGCAGCTTCACCTGGCCCTCAGGACCCTCAAAAACATAGTTCTTCTCCATCTCAACCATGGGCAGCCGGCGGCGCTCAGCGTTCAACCTGTCCCGGGCGCGGGTGGCTTCCTTTTCCTTGACAAGCAGCGCTTCGCGAGCAGCCGCCCATTCATCTCGTGATACAATTTCTGGTAGGGCAATCTTATTTGATGTCACAACAATTTCTCCTTTTTGCTGTTACAGTTGATAACATGACCAGATATTGCCATTGTTAAATGCCCGTGTTTTTGTCAGCTTCAATGGCAGCTTTTCCTGGAGACCATCGAACATCGTCCGGCCATAGCCCAGCACAACGGGTGCCACGACGATTTGATATTCATCAATCAACCCGGCCTCCGCCAACTGGCTGATAACGCTGCCGCTGCCCAGAATAGTCATATCCGGTCCCGGCTCATTTTTCAGCTTCTGCACTTCGGCGACCATATCGCTCTGCACCAGTCTGGTATTTTGCCACGATACTTCATCCAATGTTCGGGAAAAAACAATCTTGGGCAGATTGTTCATCCGTTCGGCTACAACCGGATCATTCTCGGCGGCCAGCGGTGTGGGCCAATAGCCAACCATCATCTCATAGGTGATACGGCCGAATAATAACAACCCGTCGCCACCGGCATTACCGGCCACAAAGTCGTTCCACTCTGCATCCTGTGAATCTGTATGTGCCCAACTGATGTCGCCATTTTCGCCGGTAAAATAACCATCCAGCGTCACTGTATTAAAAACAACTAATTTACGCATTTTTTCTCCTTATAACTATTTCAACTATTTCTCCTTGTGGCCTTAAAGGTATTTCATCAATTGTGCCATGACGAGCGAAATCCAGGCCCACCCTAAAATCACGGCCATGGTGAAAGCCAGTGTCACAACTTGCAAAGCGGTGCCGGTTTGTTGGGAACCGGCAGCTATGCCGATGAAACCTGCTAGAAAGATAACAGCGGTGGCCACAGAGTAAGCGGCCCAGTTACGCTGTTGCTGCAGGGCAAAATGGCGGGCAAAGACAAAACAGGCAGCAATCAAACCCAGGAAGCCCAGGCTGCCGGTGACGATGTGTAACATACCGGAAGTAGTTGGTTCTACCGGTGGGCCGGCCGGCGTGCCCGGTGGGAAAGCGTGCATCGGGTCGGCCACGAAGATGCCTGAGCCAATTAGGCCCAGACCATACAGACCAAGCAGCAGCGGTCCCCAAAAACCCCCTACTTTATTGTGCAGCACATGCCGCGAACCGATGGCGCCGGCAACCACCAGCAAACCGGTGAGCAAAAAATTGCCTATCTGAATCCAACCTAAGTCACCGTTGCTCATGAGGCTCAGGCTATGCCGTGTCGGATCAAAATCGGAACGGATGATTATTTGCACCAGACCCAGAAAAATGTACAAAGGACCGGCCAGCATACCGCCAGCAAGCAGGTTCCGGGCAAACCTTGTATCGGTTGTATTCTCCATAGTTTTCTCCTTTAACTTTGCTCGTTATCCGTTTCGCCCCTATTTTCAGGGATATAAGGCGCTTTGCCGCCAATATCACCAACGAAGGATGGTAATTGGCTGTGACCCAACAGTTGGCGAATGGCCTGCGACTCGCCCATGTGGTACCAGTAATGGTAGGTAGTGCGCTGCAGGCGGGTGCCGACACTCTCTCGATAGGGCGCGTGGGGTTTGACACGAGTATTGAGGGTATGTGTTTCTAATTGAGCACTGTCGAGAGTATCCAGCCAGGTATCGGCCGTTTGTGTCACCAGACGCCAGGCAGCCCACATCTCATCCAACGGCGGCGTGCTGGCCGATTCGCCACTGGCGCAGGCGTTGACCTCGGGTGCCGGGGTCACGCCTTGCGCATGAGTAAGCCAGTACAACTGCTCCTGCCAGGCCATGTGACCAATGATCCAACTGATGCAGTTGATCGGCTCAAAACAGCGCACGGCCTCCTCAGGGGTAACGTTTTTCAGGGCGCGTTGAAATTCAGTGCGCGTAAAGCGTAGTTGTAATACCAATGGGTGTGTCATGATTCTTCTCCCAATCACCCTATGTTTCTTTGAGAAAGGCAACTGTCCGTTCCCAGGCCAGTTCGGCCGCCGCCTGGTGGTAGGCATCAGTCCGGTCCGGTTCAAAGAACCAATGCCCAACGCCCTCATAACGATAGATGGTGACCGGGCGACCTGCCGCTTTTAGTGATGCCTCCAGCCCAGCCACCACTTCGGTTGGTTCATAATCGTCGTCAGCGGCAAAGTGGCCCAGGTAGGCGGCCTGCGATCCGGTGTGGTTGTCTTCTCCTGTCCCGTAGAAAAGCACCACGGCACGGATGCGATCCGGCTCATCAACAGCCAGTTCCAGGGCGAAGTAAGCGCCAAACGAAAAACCAACCACGCCCAGTTTACAATCAACCGGCGCAGTATGCTGGCAGAGCAAATCGATTGCAGCAGTAATATCAGCTTTGATTGGCTCGGCTTCCGCCTGGCCGCTAAGGCGTTCGGCCTCGGCGATCGTTTCGGCGATCTGGCCATGATAAAGATCCGGGGCAAAAGCGACGAAACCTTCCTGGGCCAGCCGGTCGCATACACCCTTTATGGTCTCATTCAACCCCCACCAGGCGTGGAGGACCAGGACGCCCGGCCCCTGGCCGGTGTCGGGAATAGCCAAGTAACCCTCTGGTTGAGTATGTAACATTGGTTTTTCTCCTTATAAAACATGAAATATTGATTGTGGGCCTCATACACATCTTCCGCAAACCGCCGCTCTGGACCCAGCTACTGCACACGTCCAGGTTCACGGCGTGGGTCTCTTTGCTGGCTGCGGAGGACCAACTTCACCAAGCCAACAAGCTGCCTTCTTATATCCTCTTTCTCATAATACAATGATTTTTGCCTTTTTCGCTTTCATAACTAAAGCCGGCTTTTTCAAAAATTTGCCTGGTTCCATTGTATAAAAACGAGTTTGATACTTTTTTACCTTGCGTATCCTGGGGATAGCTTTCGACAATGCCACCGCCCAAATTTTTAATGAGTTCTAGAGCGCCGTTCAAGGCAAAAAAGGAGAGGTCTTTTTTGCGATAGTCTCTATCAACAAAAATACAGGTAATTCTCCAATCGGGCATCGTCATTTTGGCCTCAACTTCCTTCCGGTGATAAATGTTGGGAAGTTCCTGAGGGGGTCCAAATTGACACCAGGCGACACAAATATCGCCATCAAAGAGTAAGGCAGCATGCGCTCTGTCTTCTTGGACAAGTTGTTCTTTGTAGGATTTGGTGGCTTCTTGACTTTGCTTTTGCAGTGGTGATTTTGGATGAAAAGCAGTACACCAACATCCGCCCCATACACCATTATGTTTTTGAACCAATCGCTCAAAATCCTTCCAAGTTTCATTATTTAGCGGTTTAATGGATAGATTCTGCATATTCCCTCCAATAATCCTTATTTAGCAACGTTTCTCTCGAATTTGCCATACAGTGTGCTGATGGGTTACTTCTCCTCGACCGTGGCCACGATCAGCTCCAGGCCCTCCTGCCGGCGCTGCTCCTCGTCGCTGGCCTTCTTCGGGGCGGCAC
>JAWOIM010000031.1:0-3644 GCA_046484685.1 Chloroflexota bacterium
GGCAATGGCTCTTTGAGTGGCATGGAACAGCACCGGGGATTATGCCGTGTGCGGGGGGCGCCGGGCAATGGAAGAGACATAGGTGATAACCTGCCAGGCACGATCTGTCAGCCAGGCGCGAGCCAACTCAGCCGATATCTCTCGCTCAGAAGCCCCATCAAACACGGGCGTAATGGCCCGGAAACCGAGCCTGCGAGCGGCCCAGCCCAAATGGGTTTCGAGCACCTGACCGATATTCATACGGCCGGGTACACCCAACGGGCTAAGGATAATATCAACCGGGGTCCCATCGGCCAGGTAGGGCATGTCTTCTACTGAGACAATTTTGGAGATGACCCCTTTGTTACCATGGCGACCCGCCATTTTGTCCCCTTCAGAAATTTTGCGGCGTTGGGCCACGCTGACGCGCACCATAGTTTCTACGCCGGCCGGCAAATCCCGATCTTGTTGGCGATTAAAGACTTGCACATCAACCACTTTACCGCGTGCGCCGTGGGGCAAACGGAGGCTTGAATCTTTCACCTCGCGGGCTTTGTCACCAAAAATGGCGCGCAGCAATTTTTCTTCAGGGCTTAATTCTTTTTCACCCTTAGGCGTAATTTTACCTACCAGGATGTCATTTTCTTTAACATCAGCCCCCACGCGGATAATACCCCGCTCATCGAGGTCTTTAAGTGCTTCCTCACTGACATTGGGGATGTCGTAGGTAATTTCTTCGGGGCCAAGTTTGGTATCACGGGCCTCAATTTCATGCTTTTCAATGTGGACCGAGGTAAAGGTATCTTCCCGGACTAAGTTTTCGCTAATCAGAATGGCATCTTCAAAGTTGCCCCCTTCCCAAGAAAGGAAGGCGACCACAATATCTTTGCCTAGCGCCAGTTTACCGCGGTCGGTAGAGGAGCTGTCAGCCAGCACGTCCCCTTTGACCACGCGCTGCCCCTTGACTACAACGGGGCGCTGATCGATGCAGGTGTTTTGATTGGAACGGGTATATTTTCGTAGTGAGTAAGTCCGTGGTCCATTGGCGTCCATAACAACAACGCGTTCACCAGTCACACTAATTACTTCGCCATCGTCTTGAGCCAGAATGACCTGACCAGAGTTGTAGGCGGCATGGGCTTCCATGCCGGTGCTGACAATGGGCACATCGGGCTGGAGCAGCGGGACTGCCTGGCGCTGCATATTGGACCCCATGAGGGCACGGTTGGCGTCGTCATGTTCCAGGAAAGGAATAAGCGCAGCCGACACACCCACAATCTGGCGCGGAGCCACGTCCATAAAGTCGATACGCTGCACAGAGGAGAAGCGGAACTGCTGGTCACGGCGGGCAGAAATACGAGCCTCAACAAGTTGGCCGCGCTCATCCAGCGTGGCGTTGGCCTGGGCGATGGTGTAATGGTCTTCTTCATCGGCCGTCATGTAGATGACTTCATCGGTGATAAAGGGCTGGACTTTGACACTTTCGATACCGGCTTTTTTAATAGCCTGCGCCTGTTCGGCCGTTATCGTCTGGCCGGCTTCAACAATAATCTCACCCGTATCGGGATCGATAATATTGACGAAGGCGCCATGGTCTACCAATTCCTCGCTGTCACCGGCGATCGTGTTCTGCACACGCAGGTAAGGTGTTTCAATGAAGCCGTATTTGTTGACACGGCCGTATGTAGCCAGCCGGCCAATCAACCCAATATTGGGACCTTCAGGGGTCTCGACGGGGCAAATACGGCCGTAATGGCTATGATGAACGTCACGCACCTCAAAACCGGCCCGCTCCCGGCGCAAACCGCCCGGACCGAGGGCCGACACAGTACGCTTATGGGTCAGTTCAGCCAGCGGGTTAGCCTGCTCCATAAACTGGCTCAACTGGGAGCTGCCAAAGAATTCGCGAATAGCGGCCACCACCGGTCGAATATTGATCAGCGAGACGGGCGTCATGTTTTCGCTGTCCCGAATCGACATGCGCTCGCGGACGACCCGCTCCATGCGGCGCAACCCAACGCGCAGCTTGGCCTGGAGCAATTCGCCTACCGTTTTGATACGGCGGTTGCCCAGATGGTCAATATCATCCGGTCCTTCCAGGCCATTGTTAATGTTGACCATGCGGCGGATGAGGTTAACAATGTCGTATTGGGTAAGGGTGCGATGCTCCAGCGGCACCACTTCTTGCAGGCTGAGCCGCTTGTTGAGTTTGTAACGGCCGACGCGGGCCAGATCGTAGCGGCGCGGATCAAACAACTGCTCCCGCAAATATTGGGTGGCGTTATCTAAGGTGGGCGGATCGCCGGGGCGCATCCGCTTGTAAAATTCAATCAAAGCCTGCTGTGACGACGGCCGATCGGGATCCCAGGGTGGTTCTTGCTCAATACTACCCTGAATATAAAGCCGCTCGGCATTGGTGTCCACATCTTCAAAGAGGGCCAGAATCTCTTCATCGGTACCCTCTTTGAGCAGCGGGTTGCCCAGGCCGTCATCAACGGCCGCCATCGCCCGCAGGAAGAGGGTGATGGGCACGGTCCGCTTGCGGTTAAATTTGATGGTAATGTAGTCGGTCTTGCGCGTCTCAAACTCCATCCAGGCCCCACGGTCCGGGATAAGCTTGCCCATGGCCAGAGGGCGGCCGGTGGTGCGCTCTTCCTCAATTTCCATGTAGGCGCCGGGGGAGCGAATCAACTGGCTGACCACCACGCGCTCGGTCCCATTAATAATGAAGGTGCCGGCCGGGGTCATCAGCGGGAAATCTCCCATGAAAATATCCTGCACAATCGGCTGGTCCAGGTCGGTGCTATAGAGCATCACCTTGACGTTGAGCGGAGCAGCGTAACTCATATCACGCTCCACGCACTCTTCGACGCTGTATTTCGGTTCACCAAACCAATATTTCAGGTCAAACCCTTCGGCTTCAGGCCGGTTACAGGGGAAATAAAGCTTCAAATCACCGTTGAAGCTCTCGATGGGGGAGATTTCATCAAACAGGTCGGTCAAACTTTCACTGATAAAGGTGTCGAACGATTGCAACTGCACATCAATCAGCGTTGGTAATTCCAACGGATTGGTCGTGCGTGCATATGTTTTGACTGTCAATGGAGATACTGACATGGGCTTATCCACTCGCTCCCTTGGGGACAATCTGCGATTACCCCTACATTAAGCTGACTAAATTATGCGCTAAGAGGTGTAAATTTCTACCCTCTTAATAGGTTTGTTTAGGCATACCTGTTTCATAAATAAGGGGTGCAGGTTTTGCACCCCGGATTTTGTCATGATGCAGCATGGTAAGCCGCAAGTTAGAAAGCAGTATGCGAACCGGTATTATATAGGATGTCTATGCTGTGTCAACTACAATTGGGGCTGATTTTTACTTTCTCATACAAAGTTTACCAATTCTGTATTGGCCACAAGTTGTTTGGACAAAATTTCACCACAGAGGGCACAAAGAACACGGAGAAAAATAAAGGAGAAATCTCTGCGTCTACTTCGGCTATGCTACTTCGGCTACGCTCAGCACAAGTCAGCACAAGTCAGCGCGCTCTACGGTAAAAATGAGACGTGTCAGTCAACTCTCTATAATTGGTAGAATATTAGGCGGTACCGGCCCAACTACCTGCTGCCCATCGCCTACAACCACAGGCCGAACGAGGACCCGG